>NZ_JBEPEL010000030.1:0-71908 GCF_040300825.1 Streptomyces sp. NPDC000229 | reverse complement strand
TACGAACCTAGGGAGGCGCGGGAGCCAATCCAAATAAGAGACCGAGTGATCAGAGATAACGGCGCAGGTGACCCACAGGGCAGTGATGCCCCCCCGCGCGCTCCCTTATTTGAACCCGGGCACCGGCCGGTGTGAGTGTGCAGGACGGGGGCTGGTCCACGACCGGACGCCTCTGGCCTGTTACTTCAGCGAAGGGTGACACACCGTGAGCACTCCCACTTCCATGCGTGGACGCCGGCCGGAACCGCAGCAGGTGCCCGGCACCATCACCACTCAGATCAACTCCATCGGCATCCTCGGCTACGAGTCCGTCTCCGAGCAGGACTGCCTCACTCCGACCGAGATCTTCAAGGGCACCGCGATGGTGCTGAACGGTTCCATCGCTCCCTGGCAGCGCGAAGCCGCCCCCCGAGACCTCGATGTACGGCTGGTCTCCCTGGAGCCGGGCGTGATCAAGATGCAGATGGGCACCAACGTCGTCGCCGACGGCGTGCTGACCGAGGACGACCTGTTCGACATCCTCTACATCCCCGGCGGCGTCGGTTCCGGCGCGATCCTGTCCGATGAGCGGGTCCTGAAGGCGATCCGCCGGCACCACGAGGCCGGGAAGATCATCGCCGCGAACTGCTCCGGTGTCGGTGCGATCGTCCGCGCCGGCATCGTCAACGACGAGACCATCACCTCCGTCGCCGCGATCGGTCGAGGCATGCGTGAGGAAGGCTTCAACGTGCCGGAGAACCGGCGCATGTGGGTGGCCAACCCGTCCTCCCGCATCTGGACCTTCACCGGCTCCTACGGGATCAACGGCGGCACCGTCGCCCTGGTCGCCCACTACTTCGGCCGGGAGGTCGGCACCATCGTCGCGATGATGTTCGACACCTACGGCGGCATCGGCGACGCGATCTTCGAGGAGCAGGGCCCCGAGTTCTACCACCACCCCGAGTTGGAGACCTCCTTCCAGGACCTGTTCCAACCGATGCTGTTCCCGGCGAAGACCGACGACAGCCTCTGAGACCGGCAGGAGGCCACCCATGACCGGTCAGGTCACCCCCGTCGCACTGCGGGACGTCGACTGGATACGCGGAGCGCTTCAGACCGCTGTGGCGCTGGAGCACTCGACGATGCCGCTGTACTGCGCGGCCATGTACTCGCTGGAGGTGCAGAACTACCCCTCGTACAACACCATCCGCAGTGTGCTGATGGAGGAGATGGTCCACATGGCCATCGCCGCCAACATGGTCGCCGCCCTCGGCGGCAGCCCGCGTATCCGCACGCTGGCACCGAAGTACGCGACGCGGGGCCTGCCGGGCGGGGTGGCTCCCGACCTCCCGGTCATCCTCGCTCAGCTCTCCCCGCGCTCGCTGGAGAACTTCATGCGCCTGGAAGCCCCGGCGTTCATGCTCAACTCCCGGCAGCGCAGCGCGCCCTACCCGACCATCGGCGCCTTCTACGACGCCATCCGGGAGGCGATCGACGCGCACAAGGACGCGCTGCGCCGCGCGGTCGAGCGAGGGGGCCCGGCAAACCAGGTCGGCGGGAACCTCGGGTACCTCACCTTCGCACCGGAAGAAGGTGCCGACCCGGTGGAGCAATTCCACCGCGGTCTGGACATCATCACCGAACAGGGAGAGGGCGAAGGCGAGGGAACGGTCGAAGCCGGCGAGGATTTCCAGAAGGAAGGGTCCCACTACGCCCGCTTCGCCGAGCTGCGCTACGGCCGCCGCTACCTCCCGCCCGAGAGTGGAGTCACGATCTCGCGGGAGAACGAGCCGGACTTCTTCCAGGGCGAAGAGATCGTGTGGCCGGTGGTCATCAACACCCTCGCCGTCCCCTCCGACGGGTACGCCAAGCTCCTCGCGCTCGACCCCAATGCGTCCGAGGTCCGAAAGGAACTGGAAGGGTTCGACGACGCCTACACCCTGATGATGGACGCACTGGACCGGGCCTGGAACGGCCCTGTGGAGACCTGGTGGCCCTCCCTTGGCGCCGCGGTGACGCAGATGGACCAGATGCGCGTACGGTCCTGCTTCAACATCATGCGCCATCAAGTCCCGGAGACCGCTGTGCAGGCGCTCGAGCGCCTGTACCCGGCAGAGTTCAAAGCCCTGGGCCGGTACACCGATCTGAATCAGCCAGTCTTCTACGGGCCGCGCTTCATCAATACGAACGGCGTCTGACACCCACTACGGTCGACCGTTGGACCCAATGATCGATCATCGGGCCCAATGGCGCCTCGCGAAACGAGGGTTGGGCTTCACAACACCAAGGGGGAGTGTCACAACCGTGACATCACACGCAAGCAATCGCCTTCCGCTCGGGGCCCTGCTCGCGCTCGCGACCGCAGGGTTCCTCACCATGCTCACCGAAACCGTCCCCGCCGGCCTGCTCCCGCACCTCAGCGACGGACTGACCGTCTCCGAAGCGCAGGCCGGGCAGCTCCTGACGGTGTACGCCGCCGGTTCCGTCATCGCCGCCATACCCCTGACCGCGCTCACACGCGGGCTGCCCCGCAGGCCGGTTCTGGTGGCCACCGTCGCCGCCGTCGCCCTGGTCAACATACTCACCGCCGTCTCTTCCAGCTACGCCCTGACCATGACGGCCCGCGCCCTTGCCGGAATGGCCGCAGGCGTTCAGTGGGCCATGATCGCCGGATACGCCATGCGCCTGGTCGACGAACCGCTCAAGGGCCGTGCCCTCGCGGTGTCGATGGCGGGCGTCCCGACTGCTCTCGCTCTCGGCGTGCCGCTCGGCACCTGGGCCGGTGACCTCGTCGGGTGGCGCTACACCTTCGCCGCCATCGGCGGCCTCGCCCTGATCGTCGCGCTCTGGATCCAGGCCACCGTCACTCCCTTCCCCGGCGAGCCGGCGACGAGCCGCCTTCCGGTGCGGCGGGTGTTCCTGCTTCCGGGGCTGGCGGCGATCCTCATCGCCGCGCTGCTGTTCGAGGTCGGCCACATGAACCTCTACACCTACATCGCCCCCTACCTGAAGCGGGCGGGGCTCGGTGGAAGCGTCGACGTCGTCCTGCTCGCCTTCGGCGTAGCAGCGATGGCCGGACTGTTCACCGCCGGAGCGTTCATCGACAGGAATCTCCGCGCCGTCGTCGTCGGCACTCTTGGCCTGTTCACCGCCTGCATGGCCGTCTTCGCCGTCGCCGGCACCAACGGGTGGATCGTCGTCGTCACCACCGCGGCCTGGGGCTTCGCGCTGGGGCTTGCGCCGACGATGTTCCAGGCGGCCTCCGCCAAGGCGGCCGGGTCGGAGGCCGAGGTGGCCCAGGCCATGATCGTGACCGTCCTGAACGCGGGCATGGCCCTCGGTTCCCTGACCGGCGGCCTCAGCCTCGGCCTGTCCGGGGTGCCCGCGCTGCCATGGGTGTCCTTCGCCGTGTTCGCCCTCGCGCTCGTCCTCGCGATCGGTGCGCGCCGGAACGCCTTCCCGGCGCCCGGCACCACGCCGGCTGCCGAGCCTGTCCGGGAGAGCTTGTGACCGGCCTGTATCACGTGTGCTTCACCGTTCCGGATCTGGAAGCCGCGATGCGCGACCTCACCACCGCGGCGGCGGTCGGCTGGCAGAAACCGGTGAAAGCCCGCATCGGCGAGTGGGAGTACCGGATCGTCTTCACCACAGGCGGCGCCCCGTTCATCGAGCTGATCGAAGCGGCCCCCGGCGGGCCGTGGGGAGACACCAGCGAACCCGGCTTTCACCACATCGGATTCTGGACTTCGAACATCGAGGCCGGGACCGAACGGCTGACCGCCAACGGTATGCCGGAGGAGTTCTCCGGCTGCCCCTACGGCCGCCCGTTCGCCTACCACCGGGTTCCGGGGATCGGAGCCAATCTCGAACTGGTCGAGATCACACGTCAGCCCTCATTCATCGATGCATGGAACCCCGGCGGGGACCCGATGCCCGCCATCAACGAGGAGGCATATCCGTGGAACGCGTCACGCTGATCACCGGCGGCTCGACCGGCATCGGCGCCGCCACGGCCCGAGCGCTGCTCAAGCAGGGCCACCGCGTCGTCATCACCGCCCGCGATGCCGACCGCCTCGCGGCCTTCGCCGCGTCCACCGGAGACCGGGACCGGCTCATGACCGTCCCCGGCGACACCAGCGACGACAGCCACATCACCTCTGTCGTACGGCAGACCGTGCAGTCCTGGGGCCGTTTGGACAACGTCATCGCCAACGCCGGGTTCTCCCTCCCCGGCACCCTGGAAGACCACCTCCCGGACGCCATGCGTGCCATGGTCCTCACCAACGTCCTGGGCCCGGCGCTGCTCGTGCGGGCGACGCTGCCGCACCTGAAGGAGTCCCGGGGCCGCATCGTCATCGTCGGCTCGGTCGCCGGCGTGAAGAACACCGCCGGCAACCTGTACTCGGTGACCAAGTGGGCTGCTCACGCCCTGGCGGAGAACACCCGGCTGCTGGTCACCAAGGATGGTGTCGGCGTCACCCTCGTCGCCCCCGGGATGGTCGACACCCCGTTCTGGGACAACCGGGGCGGACTCCCCGAAGAGGCCCCGACCATGACCGCGGAGCAGATCTCCGACGCGATCCTGTTCGCGATCAACCAGCCCAAGGGCCTGGACATCAACCACGTCACCATGCGACCGGTGGGCCAGATCAACTAGGACCTGTCCGGCCGATCATCTCCGGAGCCAGGTGGTGAGGGCCGCGGTGGTGGCGGTGGTGAGGTGCACCCGGCCGCGCTCGTCGCGGCGGGTGCCCCCGGGCCCGGTGCTGCTCGATCCGGTTTCGCTCCCGTTCGACGGTGCCGCCTGGGCCGGCAGCCGCCCTAGGGTCTTTCGTTTGGATCAGGCTGGATCAGGGAGTGGCGTCCGGTGCCGTGCATCGCAAGAGGCCCTAGCCTCCGGGCACGGGCAGGGTCAGCGACCACGCCGAGGGGCGCAGTGTCCAGGTGCGGGTGCCCACCGGGCCCGTGAGCAGGGCGTCGGCGCGGTAGCGGAACGAGGCGCCCGAGACGGTGATCGCGGTCGCCTCCACCCGCACCGGCTCCGCCGCCCGGGGGCGGACGACGACCTCCGCGACCCCGCCGCGGGACAGCACCGTCACACCCTCGACCGGGTCGTCCAGGTCGCTCAGGAGCCGCCCGTCGGCCTCGACCCGCAGCCGGTGCGTCCGGGTCGCCGGGCGCATCCCGGGAACGGAAGGCGCCGGGCGGACCAGCGTCCGCACCAGCGACCGGCAGGTGCCCCACACCGACGGGGGCTCGACCACCGCCGGACCCGCGGGCCCCGCCGGGATCCGCAGCCCCCGCACCACCACGCCGTCGCTGTCGTCGACCAGCAGGTCCAGCCGCCGCGCCGCCCCGTCCAGCACCGCCCGCGCGGCGGCCACCGCGCCGAGCGGCACGCCCAGCGCCCCGGCCAGCTCCACCGCACCGCGCGGCCCCACCGGAACCAGCGACAGCGCCCCGTCGGCCAGCTCCCGCTCCCGGTGCAGCTGCGCCACCGCTCGCAGCAGCGCCCGGTCGTCACCGATGACCACCGGCCGCCGCGAACCCCGCCGCGAAAGGGCCCGGGCGAACTCCGCCGGGGTGTCCGGGAGGCACACCTTCACCCTGGCCCCGGCGCACAGGACGTCCTTCGCGATCCGTACGGATTCCCCGTCGTTCCGGCGCGCGACCGCGTCGATGACGACCAGCAGCTGGTCGGGAGCCGACACCTCGGTCCTTCCTCGGGTAGCATCTTTGTGCAAGAGCCCCTTGCGCTATTGCGCCAGGGGCTTCGTCTATTCCGGGGCACCCGGTCCGACGGCTCAGGTTGTGTCGTACACCGTCGTACGACGTCTGTACTCCCCGCGCCTTGGACATGCCCCGCCCGGAAGGGGTGTACGCCTGTGCCCGCACTTGTGCTGCTCGGTGCTCAGTGGGGTGACGAGGGCAAGGGAAAGGCCACCGACCTCCTCGGTGGATCCGTTGATTATGTGGTGCGCTACCAGGGCGGCAACAACGCCGGCCACACGGTTGTCGTAGGCGACCAGAAGTACGCGCTGCACCTTCTCCCTTCCGGAATCCTCTCGCCGGGGTGCACCCCGGTGATCGGAAACGGTGTCGTCGTCGACCCGGCGGTCCTGCTCTCCGAGCTGAGCGGGCTGAACGAGCGTGGCGTTGACACGTCGAAGCTGCTGCTCAGCGGTAACGCTCACCTGATCACTCCGTACAACGTCACCCTCGACAAGGTGACGGAACGGTTCCTCGGCAAGCGCAAGATCGGCACGACCGGGCGCGGCATCGGCCCGACGTACGCCGACAAGATCAACCGCGTGGGCATCCGCGTCCAGGACCTGTACGACGAGTCGATCCTGACGCAGAAGGTCGAGGCGGCGCTGGAGCAGAAGAACCAGCTCCTCGCCAAGGTCTTCAACCGCCGCGCCATCGAGCCGGGCCGGATCGTCGAGGAGATGCTCGGGTACGCGGAGCAGATCAAGCCCTTCGTCGCCGACACGACGCTGATCCTCAACAACGCCATCGACGAGGGCAAGGTCGTCCTCTTCGAGGGCGGCCAGGGCACCCTCCTGGACGTCGACCACGGCACGTACCCCTTCGTGACCTCCTCCAACCCGACCTCCGGCGGTGCCTGCACCGGCGCGGGCGTGGGTCCCACGAAGATCAGCCGGGTCATCGGCATCCTCAAGGCGTACACCACGCGTGTCGGCGCCGGCCCGTTCCCGACCGAGCTGTTCGACGAGGACGGCGAGGCGCTGCGCCGCATCGGCGGCGAGCGGGGCGTCACCACCGGCCGCGACCGCCGCTGCGGCTGGTTCGACGCGGTCATCGCCCGGTACGCCACCCGCGTCAACGGCCTGACCGACTTCTTCCTCACCAAGCTCGACGTGCTCACCGGCTGGGAGCAGATCCCGGTCTGTGTCGCGTACGAGATCGACGGCAAGCGCGTCGAGGAGCTGCCCTACTCGCAGACGGACTTCCACCACGCGAAGCCGGTCTACGAGTACCTGCCCGGCTGGTCCGAGGACATCAGCAAGGCGAAGACCTTCTCCGACCTGCCGAAGAACGCGCAGGCGTACGTGAAGGCGCTGGAGGAGATGTCGGGCGCCCCGATCTCCGCGATCGGTGTCGGCCCCGGCCGCACCGAGACGATCGAGATCAACTCGTTCCTGTAGATCCGGCAAGCCGCTGAACAGGGAGCCCGGTCAGTTCTCCTTGGAGAACTCGCCGGGCTCCCCGTCCGCGTCCATCCCGTACACCAGCAGCCGGTCCTTGCCGTCGACGCGCTGGATCCGCAGGTTCGCGGACGCGCCCGAGGCGGTGCACTCCCGGTCGGACGCGGCGGCGTCGACCGTGGCCGGGCCCAGCACGAGCAGGGCGCCGGCGCCGCCGAGGACGGCGGTCTCCTCGCAGTGGACCGTGCCGGACAGTGGCTCGCCGGTCTCCTCGTCGGTCTGCGGGTAGTCCTGCTCGAACCGGACCAGCGGCGCGCCGACCGGGCCCTGGGTGATGATCACCTCGTGGCTGTAGAGGTGCTGCTGGGGGTCGGACACGTCGGGGTGCGGGACGTCCTTCCAGTGCCCGAGGAACGCCTCCGGCACGACCGCCGGCCCGGACCGGGCCTTGCGGAAGGTGGCGGTCGCCGCGCCCGAGGACCACTCCAGCACGTCCGGGGAACGCACGGTGAGCGTCTGGTGGGCGGCCGGAGTGCAGCGCTTGGCGGGCACGCTCGTGGTCACGTCGCTCTCGCCGAACACGATCTTGTCTTCGTTCGCCGAGACGAGGCTCGACCGGCCCATGCACAGCCGCTCGCCGCCGACATGTACGTAGACACCCGCCTTGTCGCCCGGCGCGCCCTGGGTGATCTCGATCCGGGCGGTCTCGTACGGAGCGGTGTCGGTGCCTTTGAGCACGCCCTCCCAGGCACCGAGGAAGGCGGCGGGGACGGCGTTGCCGGGCTCGGGGTCCACGGTGTTCCCGGCCGTGCCGGACCGGTCCGACATGCGGTGGGTGACCGTGACCGCGACCGTCACCGCGGCGGCGACCGCCAGAGCGGCGGCCCCGATGAGGAGCGGGCGCCGGCTCCGGCGCGGCTCGCGGGGGACGGGTGTGGGGTCGCCGTCCTGGTCCAGGAGCCGGGCGGCGAGGCGGCCCAGCTGGGCGAGCAGCCCGGCGGGCAGCCACGGGTCGGTGGCCTCGACGTGCGTGGCCAGGTGGGCGGCGGTGGGGCGGGCGGCCGGGTCCTTGGCGAGGCAGCCGCGGACGAGCCCGTCCAGCTCGGCGGGGAGCCCGGCGAGGTCCGGCTCGTCGTGGGCGATGCGGAACATCATGGCGTGCACGCCGCTGTCGGCGGTGCCGAACGGGGCGCGGCCGGTCGCCGCGTACGCCAGGACCGAGCCGAGGCAGAAGATGTCCGACGCGGGGGTGAGCCGCTCGCCCCGCACCTGCTCGGGCGACATGAAACCGGGCGACCCGACGACCGCCCCCGTGCTGGTGAGCCCGCCGTCGGTGACGGTGTCGACCGCGCGGGCGATGCCGAAGTCGATGAGGCGGGGCCCGTCGACGGTGAGCAGGATGTTGGCGGGCTTCAGGTCCCGGTGGACCAGCCCGGCGGCGTGGATGTGCTCCAGGGCGCGGGCCAGCCCGACGGCCAGCGACCGCACGGACGCCGCCGGAAGCGGCCCGTACTCGTTCCCGACCACGGTGCGCAGGGACGGCCCGGCGACGTACCCGATGGCCACCCAGGGCGCCTCGGCGGCAGTGTCCGCACCGAGCACGGGCGCCGTGCCCACGCCCCCGACCTTCTCCAGCGCGGCGACCTCACGGGCGAAGCGGCGCCGGAACTCGTCCCGGGCGGCCAGCTCGGTGTGCACGACCTTGACCGCGACGGTGCGGCCACCGGCGGATCTGGCCAGGTACACGCGGCCCATACCGCCGGACCCCAGCCTGCCGAGCAGGCGGAAGGGACCGATCTGGACGGGGTCTTCACCACTCAGAGGCTCCACGTGAACTTCGCCCCTTCCTCGGCGAGCTCCCGGATCCCGGCGGTGCTGCCGTGGGCGTCGACCTGGACGGTCGCGCCGGGGCAGTCCTTCTGGTACTTGTCCGCCAGCTCGCGTACGACGGGTGCGAAGGCCGTCGAGCCGGTGACGGTCAGGGTGCCCCTGGCGCAGCCCATGGGCGGGGGCGAGTCGTCCCGTACGACGATGATGGCTGCGAGCGCGATGACGCAGGCGGTGAGGACGACGGTCACGGTGCAGGCGGCCCGGCTGAAGAGCGGGGGCTTCTCGTCGGGCGTCGCGGCCCGGTTGGGCCGTACCTTGCCGTCCCGGATGCCGCCGGTGACGGTGACCGGGCTGCCGACGCCGGCACCGGTCAGCAGGACGAGGAGCTTGAAGTGCTCACCGCGGTTGAGGGGGACGCGGGGGAGGTGGATGGTGCCGTCGCGGTGCTGGAGTCCCGCGGCGGCGGTGAAGTGCTCCATGAGGTGGTCGGCGCCGGGGGACTGGGTGACGGCGATGGCCCGCACGGTCCGGTCGGTGAACTCCACGGTGAGGCCGTGGGGCCCCCGCGCGGTGTAGTCGTCCCCGGCGATGGACTGGGCGCCGTCGTTCTCGACGCGGAGCAGGACGAGGGTGGCGTCGGACATGTCGGGGGTCTCGCTGAACAGCCCGAGCCGTACGGTGGCGCGGCCGCCGTTGCGGGCGTCGCTGCCGATGGGCGTGTCGAGCTGGAGGCGGTGACCGATCCTCTTGCGGCGCGGTACGCGGCGCTCGTACCAGAGCATGGCGGCCGAGACGAGGACGCCGAGCAGGGCCGTGGCGACGGCGATGACATTCTCGGGATTCAGCCACTCCACGCGCCTCACGGTAGGGACGTCGTGTCTCGAACACGCGTGTAGTGAGCGGGAGTTCGCCCAATGTTCAACCGTAACAAGCGCTGGTCCAGACCTTGACAGGTACAGACCATTCGCGCTTCCGTATGGCACATTCCCCCACGGAAGGGCCGGCTCCATGCTGCGACGCCTGTTGACCCTGTTCGCCACTCTCGTCACTCTCGCCACGGCCGTCGGTCTGGCCGTCGTCCTCCCCGCGTCCACCGCCTCGGCCGCCGAGTGCGCGGCGCCGTGGAGTTCCTCCACCGTCTACACGGGCGGCAAGACCGCCTCGTACAACGGCCGCAACTGGCTGGCGAAGTGGTGGACCCAGAACGAACGTCCCGGCTCGGCCGACGTCTGGTCCGACCAGGGTGCGTGCGGTGGCGGTGGCGGTACGCCGACTCCGTCCCCGTCCGGCTTCGTGGTGAGCGAGGCCCAGTTCAACCAGATGTTCCCGAACCGGAACTCCTTCTACACCTACAGCGGCCTGACCGCCGCGCTCAGCGCCTACCCCGCCTTCGCCAACACCGGCAGCGACACGGTGAAGAAGCAGGAGGCGGCCGCGTTCCTGGCCAATGTCAGCCATGAGACGGGCGGCCTGGTCCACATCGTGGAACAGAACACCGCCAACTACCCGCACTACTGCGACCGCAACCAGCCCTACGGCTGCCCGGCCGGCCAGGCCGCCTACTACGGCCGCGGCCCGATCCAGCTCAGCTGGAACTTCAACTACAAGGCGGCCGGCGACGCCCTCGGCATCGACCTCCTCAACAACCCCCACCGCGTCGAGCGCGAGGCGCCCATCGCCTGGAAGACCGGCCTCTGGTACTGGAACACCCAGAACGGCCCCGGCACCATGACCCCCCACAACGCCATGGTCAACGGCGCCGGCTTCGGCCAGACCATCCGCTCCATCAACGGCTCCCTGGAGTGCGACGGAAAGAACCCGGCGCAGGTCCAGAGCCGCATCAACAACTACCAGCGCTTCACCCAGATCCTGGGCGTCCCGGCCGGCTCGAACCTGAGCTGCTGAGACACCTCGTGCAGGGGGCGGCCACCGGCGGGTGGCCGCCCCTTTGCTGAACGCGTTCGAAGTTACTGACGTGGTGCGTGGGGCTCCTGTTACGATCCAGCGTCTTGCGGGGGAGGGCACGGCCGGGGGGCCGGGCGGGACCTGTCAGCGATGGCGAGCCGCCGCGCCGCCTCTCCCGCCTCTTCGGTTCCTGGGGAGGGATCCTTGCAACGTCATGCCCTGACGCGCTCCGGTGCGTCCGTCGTCCTCTCCGTCGCCCTGGCGGGCACCCTCGTGCCCCTGTTCCCGGGAGCGGCGTACGCGACGGACGGCCCGGCGGCCGAGGTCGTGGTGCCCGCGCCCGTCCGTTACCAGCCGCGTGCCGACAAGGTGCTCGAAGCGGGCGCCACCGGCTTCCTGCACCAGCGGGAAGGTGTCGCCGGCACCCTCTGGACGGACTACGCGACCGGCGCGACCACCCCGCTGACGGCCACCGGCAGCGGGTACGGGGGCATGCGCGCGGCGCTCGACCCCGAGACCCCGGGCGCGCCCCGGACGGTGAGCATCACCACGCTGGGCTCCACCGAGGTGCGGAAGGTGACGCTGCCGGAGGGCACGCACTGGACCCGGGGGTTCACCGCCGATTCGGTGCTGGTGTCACGGTCGGCGGCGGACGGCTCGCTCGCCTCGCTCGGTGTCGTACGGATGCGGGAGGGGAAGCCGGTCGAGCAGCCGGTCACCGGTGTACCCGGCGGCTTCGACCTGATGCACGGTGCCGCCTACGACCTGACGGTCAAGGGTGCGGTGGTGTTCCTGGCCACACCGGACCGCGCGGTCGAGAAGGAGTACCTCGTCGACTACGCCACTGCCGAACTGCGGGAGATGCCCGACCACGGGGACGTCGACCTCGAACAGTTCGGGGAGCGGCACCTGCTGGACCGCTACGGCGGCGACGCCGCGAACCAGGTTCGTACCGTGCCGCGTGACAACCCGATGGCGACGCCCGTCGTGACGCAGCTCCCCAAGCCGCCGAACGGATACCAGTACTACCGGGGCTCGGAGGCGGTGATCGGCGACTGGATCGTGTTCGGCTGGACCCCTGAGAGCGGGAAGACCGCCCTGCCCGGCGTACAGCTCCACGCCGTCCCCGTGGGCGGTGGCCAGACACGCTTCCTGCTGGCGCACTCCGCCGCGCGTCCGCAGGCCGCCCCCGACGGCAGCCTGCTCGTCACCGGGGGCACCGGCGCGACGGACTGGGCGGTGCGCCGGGTCGGTCTCGACGCGGACGGCGTGCCGGTGATCACCAAGGTCCAGGACGTCCCGACCGCGCCCACGACCGTGGACGGCCTCACCCTGGGCGCCGGGGCGCTGCACTACCGGGCCACGGCCGACGTGTCGTCCTCCTCGGGGCTGTACCGGCACCTCCTGTCCATCACCGGAACCCCCACGGCGGACAGGCGGGTCATGGTCCGGGGTCTGCCCACCCTGGTCGACGCCCTGGTTCCGCTCGGCAACGGCGAGGCGGCGCACCAGACGAACACCGACGTCATCGGGGGGCTCACAGGGGAGCACGCCGACGGGATGTACGGACGGCTGTCCGGCGGCTCCGGCCCATACGTCGTGTCGGGCACCGCCACCACCCAGTACGTGGGCGACCTCCAGCGGCAGTTCAGTACCCGCTCCTTCAGCGGCAGGGCCGCGTCCACGGTGTGGGGCACCACCGTCTGGCTGTCCGACCCCGCCAAGCCCTCCACCGTCTCCTGGTACGACGTGAAGACGAAGGCGACGTCGTCGGCCCTCGCGATCGGCTCCGGCTGCACCCCCGACCGGCTCCAGGCCGTGGGCCGCTGGATCCACTGGAGCTGTGCCAAGGGCGCCAAGGCGGGTGTCTGGGACCAGAAGACCCGGCTGAGTACCCCCGTGCCGTTCGGCGAGACGCAGCTCGGTGACGGGTTCGTGGTACGCAAGGACCGCGCGGCCGGGAAGCTCACGCTCACCGATTTCCACACGGGCGACCCGGCGGCCGTCAGGACGGCCGACTTCGCCTCCGTCCCGGCCGACGCCGACTGGTCCGTCGACAAGTTCGGCGGGCACGTGGCGTTCACGGACGCCGAGGAACGCATCCACATCAAACCGGTGACCGTGCCGCGCTCCCCGATCGCCGTCATCGAGGAGCGCCAGGACACCACGGTGCTGAACGTCGCGAACGGCGGGGACAGGGGCTGGCACGGCTCCTGGCAGCTGTCGCGGCCCGCCCTCCGCACCAGCATCGAGTTCAAGAACCCGGCCGGTACGACCGTGGCCGGCTGGAGTTCCGCCGACCGCTTCGGGGCGCAGACCTCGATGTCCTGGGACGGCAAGGATGCGGACGGCACCCCCGTACCCGCCGGCCACTACACCTGGACGCTCACCGCCGACCCCGGCGACGGCAGCGGCCCGCGCGCGGTGCGCACCGGGACCATCCAGGTCGCCGACGTGTACCTGCCGTTCCGGGACTACGACCGTGACGGCGTCGGCGAGCTGTTCGCCCGCAGCGGCGGCGCGCTGAGCGCCCACGAGCCGGTGAAGGGCACGTCGACGACGTCGACCGGATGGACCGGCGTCAGCGCCGTCGTCCCCTTCGGCGACCTGGACAACGACGGCTGCAACGACGTCCTCACCCGCACCACCACGGGTGAGCTGTACCGCCACAGCGCCAAGTGCGCCGGGGTCCCCCGCCCCACGAGCCCCAAGGCGAAGGTCGGCGCGGGCTTCAACGCCTTCGACGTGCTGCTCAACCCCGGCGACATGACCGGCGACGGCCGCTCCGACCTGCTGGCCCGCCAGCGCTCCACGGGCGACCTCTACCTGTACGCGGACAACCGGGCGGGTGGCATCAAGGCGGGCGTCAAGATCGCCGGGAAGTGGAACGGCCTCACCCTGATCGGCGCGGGCGACCTCGACGGGGACGGCCACGCCGACCTGCTCGCCCGCGACGCCGGTGGCGAACTGTGGCGCCACCGCAGCACGGGCACGGGTGCCTTCCACACCCGGGTCCTGGTCTTCAGCGACTGGGGAGCCGGCCGCGACGCCATCATCGGCGCGGGGGACATCGACGGGGACGGGAAGAACGACCTCGTCTCCCGCGACACCAACGGCAAGCTGCTGCGCAACAGCGGCAGGGGCAACGGCACGTTCGGCCCCACGGTCCAGATCGGCTCGGGTTGGGGCGCGCGCGGCACGCTGTACTGAGCCTCACCCGCAGGGGTGAATTCGGCATATGACAAAGGGGTGGCCACCGGCGGGTGGCCACCCCTTTTCGCGGCGAAGCCGCAGGTCGCGCCGGAGACCGGTTTTCAGGCCTTCGGTTTTCGAATGACCGTATGACTAAAGGTTGTTGATTGCGGGGTCCGCTTCGCGTGGCGCTACATTCGCGGCACACAAACGAAACGCCCCCGCGATGCGCCAACATCCGGGGGCTCGACACCAGGAGCCAGAACTCCCGATGCGTGTGTACCGTACCGCGCCCACGCGCGCCTTCACCATCTTCAGCAACGCCCTCCTGCGCGACGCCACCATCTCGTGGTGCGCGGTGGGGCTCCTCACCTATCTCGTCAGCCTTCCCAACGGCGCCAAGGCGTCCATCCGCAAGCTGTCCGAGCAGCGCAAGGAAGGCCGTGACCGGATTGGCTCCGCTCTCCAGGAGCTGGAGGACGCCCGCTATCTGCGCCGGCTGACGCGCAGGGACGAAGGCGCCTCCTGTTCCCGCTGCGAGCCGACCCGATCGCCCGCCGTCGCGGGCTTCGTCTCGGCGGCCCAGCGCGGCAGTGCGACGGTCCGGCAGGTCCTGCGCCGCCGCTGCTGAAAGCTCCCGGCCACCGCTCCGTGGCCGGGCCAACCAGGAGAAGGGTTCGAAATGACCACGTTGCTTGACCCGCCCGAGACGGTATACCGCCGGTATACTGTCGTTATGGCCGACACCACCGTCAAGGTTGATCCTGCTGTCCGTGACCGTCTCATGGTGCTCGCGCGGGAGCGCGGCATGACGATGCGGGACCTGATCGCCGAGCTGGCCGGGGCGACGCCCACCAAGGAAGAACTCCGGAAGCGGTACGAGGAGACCAAGGCGTACTGCGAGACGCACTTCGGCGTCACGCTCACCAACCAGGACCACGACCGTGTGGAGCAGGTCTGGCAGGAGCTGGAGGCCGGGCGGCCTGTGGACAGCCTGTGAGCCGGTCCACTGCTGTCGTTTACGACGAGTCCGCACTGCTCGCACTGGGCTCCGGCAACGTCCTGGCGTCCCAGTTCATCGCGAACACCCAGCGCGGCCCCACCCGGCACGTGTACGTCCCCGCCATGTGCCTCACCGCCGCAGACGGCGTCCGTAAGGGCCTCGCCGAGCACGTGGGCGCGCTGCCCGCCGCCGAGATCGTGGAGCTTGACTTCGCGGGCGTCTGCGCCGTGGGCGCGCTCATGCGGGACGGGGTGGAGTGGCGGCTCGGCCACGCGATCCACCTGTCACGCCCGACGCCGGACTGGCCGGACGGCCGACCGGTGCTGACGGCGGAGCCGGAGCTGTACGCGGACATGCCGCTGGTACGGACGATCAGGCTGCCCGAACAGCGCTGACGAACGAATCGGTGCGGGGCCCGGAGCGCGTCCGGGTCCCGCGCCGCCTATGGGCGCGCCTCAAGGATGTCCTTGAGGTGCTGCTCGTTCTTCGGTATTTCCTTCTTCGCCTGCGGGCGGACGACGAGCGGCACGAGCACCTTGCCGATCCCGTGCGACTCGAAGTCCACGTCCAGTGTCACGCGCGACCGCTCGCCGTCGCCGATCGGCTCGACCGTCCCGTGCACATGGGCCCGGACGGGGCCGTCGATACCGTCGAACCGGAAGCTCCGTGGAGGGTCGTACTCGCGCATCTCCATGGTCATCGGCATCCGCCGACGACCCATCTGCCGGGTCACCCTGACCCGCGAGCCCACACCCACGAGGTCGTCTCCCACGGGACTGGCCGACAGGGCGCTCTCCTGCCATTCGGGCAGGTGGGAGGAGTCGGTCAGGTAGGAGAAGACGTCCTCGGGGCGACGGGAGATCTCGACGCTCTGCCTGATCGCGGACATGTCGCCCCCTTTCGGGTCATTTCTACGAATAACCCTACTCGGCCCAGTCGAGGAAGGTCCCCCAGGCAGCCGGGGCGAGGGCGAGGGCGGGGCCGTCGGGGTTCTTGGAGTCACGGACGTGGACGGTGTGGGGGCAGACGGCGACCTCGACGCACTCTCCGCCGCTGGAGCTGCTGTACGAGGACGTACGCCAGTCGAAGGCCACTTCGACGCACTCGCCGCCGCTGTCACTGCTGTAACTGGACTTGAACCACCGCAGGGTGCTGCTCATCTCTGCTCTCCTGCCAACCGTTCGATGAGGCCCAGCGATTCACGGGTGTCGAGGGCCTGGGCTCGGATCCTCGCATACCGCTGCCCGTACGTACTGACCTTCGCCCGGTCCTTGATCAACAGGCTTTCGTCCTGGGGTTCCAGGTACACGAGGTGGTCGTGTTCAGGGGTTTCCACCAGGGTCATGCCGCCCCTCGCACCAGCGTGCTCCCCGCTCAGCCCACACTCCAGCGGCAGCACCTGAACCGTCACGTTCCGCCTCCGCGCGCACTCCGCGAGGTGCAGCAACTGCCCCCGCATGACGTCCTCGTTCCCGATCGTCCGCCGCAGCACCGACTCCTCCAGGACCAGCTCGATCAGCGCCACCGGCTCCCGCTCGAACAGCTCCCTCCTGGCCATCCGCGCCTCGACCAGCTCCTCCACCCGCCGCTCCGGAAGCGGCGGATACCCACCGCCGATCAGCGCCCTCGTGTACTCCTCCGTCTGGAACAGTCCGTGCACCACCAGCGTCGCGTACAGCGACAGGCTCACCGCCTTCTGCTCCAGCAAGGCGTAGTTCTTGAACTGCTCCGGATACTTGTCCAGCCGCACATACAGCCGCGCCTGCTCGAAGAGGCCCAGCCCGTCGCCCAGCACCTTCTCCAGCTGCACCAGCATCGCGTCGCTCGCGGGCTGGGCGCAGGTTTCCATGGCGCTGACCGCCGCTCCCGTGAAGCCGATCTCCTTGCCGAGCTGGTCCTGTGTCCATCCCTTCCGGACGCGCATCTTGCGCGCCATGTCCGCCACGAGTCGCGTCGCCGGACCCGCCGTTTCCTTGTTCTCGGTTCGCGCCAAAGTGCGTCACCGCCTCGATTCAACCGGTCTCAACCGGTCACAACCCGACCCCGCCGAATTCGACTGCCGTCGGACGCCGTTAGCGCAGGTCAACGCGGTTCCGACGTGCTTCCGCAGCCGTGGAAAACGCTAGCCGTGGCGGTCCACGATGTCCCTGTGAATGCGCCAAGTTGCCACCCGAACATCGAATGGATTCCGGCATCGGGATTCCAACTCCGTAAAGCCGGCGTGCAATTCGACGCCGTACGCGTCGACGGGGACGACGGGCGCCGGGCCGCCGACCTCCTGGAGTACATGACCGGAGGCGAACCGGGGCCCGTCGTCATCGAGGCGAACGGGCGCCGGGGCGTGTACTTCCTCCTCCCGCCGGGCAGCACGGCGGGTCGTGCCTGGCCGCCCGGCGCGATGCCGTTCAACGCGTGCCACGGCACGGTGAGTTACGTACCGGTGCCCGCACTCGGTGGGCGTACCTGGCCGCTCGCGTGGCGGTGTCCACCGACCGCCGCCGACCGGTTCGTCCATCCGTACCTGCTGCGCAGCATCCTGGCGGCCGTCCACCGGGTGACCTCTACACCCGAGTCGCGATGACCACCGTGGCGTACAGGTCCTCACAGGTCACCACGCGCGGGACGAGCCCATCGGCGGCGGCGACGGCCGCGGCGGCGGCAGCCTGGCGCTCACTGGTCTCGAACAACAGGCTGCCGCCCGGTGCCAGCCAGGCCGGTGCCTCGGCGGTCACACGGCGCAGCACGTCCAGCCCGTCCGCGCCCCCGTCGAGCGCGACCCGGGCCTCGTGCACACGGGCCTCGGCGGGCAGCAGCTCCACTTCCCCGGTCGGGACGTAGGGGACGTTGGCGAGCAGGACGTCGACGCGGCCCCGCAACGCGGCCGGGAGCGGGTCGTACAGGTCGCCCTCGTACACCCGGCCCCCGGCGGCCGTGACGTTCCTCCGGGCGCACCGCACGGCCGCCGGGTCGATGTCGGCCGCGTGCAGTTCGGCGCCGTCCAGCGCCGAGACCAGGGCGGCGCCCAGCGCGCCCGAACCGCAGCACAGGTCGACGACCACGGCTCCGGGCGGGGCGAGGGACTCGGCTTGCGTGACGAGGAACTCGGTGCGGCGGCGCGGCACGAAGACGCCCTCGTCGACGGTGATGCGCAGGCCACGGAACTCGGCCCAGCCCACCACGTGTTCCAGCGGGTGCCCGGCGGCGCGGCGCTCGACCATGGCGTCGAGTTCACCGGGTGTGCGGGCGGTGGACAGCAGCAACTCCGCTTCGTCCTCGGCGAATACGCATCCGGCGGCGCGCAGCCTGGTGACGGTGACGGAGAGCGAAGGAGGAGCCGGTGTTGCGGACATGGAAAGCGGAAGCCTTTCGGGATGCCTGGGGGCGCTCCCGTGTGACTCGGTGACCCGTGTCCTACGAGCCGTGGGAGGGGAGAGCCCGGCCTGACGTGGCGTTGATGGGTCTCACCTCCTCGGTAGGTCTCCTGCTGGAGACGGCAACACTACCCGACGGGTGCCGGGCGGACGGGATATGGCCGTCCGTGCAGGCTGCTCCCGGCGGGTGCGGTGCGCCACCATCACCCGGGTTTCACGCCGGCGATGCCGGCTCCGAGGCCGTGACCGCGTCCAGCGCCTCCGACAGCCGCTCCAGTACCGCCGCCGTCTCGGCGAACGCCTCCTCGCCGAGCTCGGTGGCGAGGCGGGCCGCCAGGTCGGCGTGACCGGGCTCTATGCGGGCGATCGTCACCCGGCCGAGGTGGGTCGGGGCGAGGAGCTTGGCGCGCCGGTGGGCCGGGTTCGGCCGGTACTCGGCCAGGCCCTCGTGGACCAGCAGGTCCGCGATGCGCTGCACGCTCTGCCGGGTGATGCCCATGGCGCGGGCGATCCCGGAAACCGGCAGCGGTTCGGACAGCACGGCTCCGAGGACCTGCCACCACGCGGCGGTGAGCCCCGCCGGTCTGGCCAGCTTCTCCGAGACGGCGAGAAACTGGCCGTTCAGCCGGAACACGCCGAGCGCCGTGCGGCTGAGCAGGCCCTGCAACTCCCTTTCGACACGGGTCACGAGTTCAGTTCCTCGAAGGCGGCCGGGTCGGAGTCGTGGAACAGCCGGTACCACGCGTCCAGCTTCGCGCCCTCGAACGCGCCCAGCTTCCCCAGCACTTCGCGGGCGAACGCGACCGGCTCGGTGGGCCCCGCCGTGATGAGATCGCCGTCGGTGACCGCGTCCGTGTCGACGTAGTGCTCGCCGCCCTTGTAGCCGGTGGCCGCCAGGTAGGAGGAGACGGCGCTGGTGTGCGGCCGGTCGTCGAGCAGGCCCTCGCGGGCGAGCCCCGCGGTGGCCCCGCATATGGCGGCCACCGGCGTGCCCGCGTCCAGGAAGGCCCGGGCCTTGGCGGCGAACGGCGCCAGGTCGTCGCCCGTGTCCCACAGATCGGCGCCGGGGAGGATCAGCAGCGCGCTGTCCTCGGGCCGGAGGTCGGCCAGGGCGAGGTCGGGGGTGACGCGCAGCCCGCCGATGCTGCTCACCGGCTCGGTGGTGGGGCCGACCGTGCGGATGTCGTATCCGCTGCGCGCCAGCCAGGCGGTGGCGTGCCCGGTCTCCCAGTCGGCCAGCGTGTCGTAGACGGCGAGATGCACGGTCTTGCGGAGGTTGGTGCGGGATTCGCTGCCGGACATGGCGGCCTCCTGGTGGACGCGTCTTCGGGCGGTGCTTCGGGCGGTTCTACGGATTCCGTTCAGCCGTTCGATCGGATGACAGAATGCTGTCATGACGACAGGAGGCTGTCAATACCCCTTCTCCGCGTCCGACGCCCGACACCCTGCCGACCCCCGCGCCTTCCGGCATACAAGATGGCCATACCGGCATCCACCAGCACGTCCTTACCCTGGGCGGCATGACCCCTCATGCCGATCCCGCTGCTCTCGCCGATCCCGAGGCCGGCGCCGCCGTCAAGGCGGCCGACCGCGCGCACGTGTTCCACTCCTGGTCCGCCCAGGGGATGATCGACCCGCTCGCCGTCGCCGGCGCCGAGGGGGCGTACTTCTGGGACTACGACGGAAACCGCTACCTCGACTTCACCAGCGGCCTCGTCTACACCAACATCGGCTACCAGCACCCCAAGGTCGTCGCCGCGATCCAGGAGCAGGCCGCGAAGATGACCACCTTCGCGCCCGCCTTCGCCATCGACGTACGCTCCGAGGCCGCACGCCTCATCGCCGAGCGCACGCCGGGCGACCTCGACAAGATCTTCTTCACCAACGGCGGCGCCGAGGCCGTCGAGAACGCCGCCCGGATGGCCCGGCTGCACACGGGCCGCCCCAAGATCATGAGCGCCTACCGCTCGTACCACGGCGCCACCTCCACCGCGATCAACCTCACCGGCGATCCGCGTCGCTGGGCCTCCGACACCGCCTCCGCGGGCGTCGTGCGCTTCTGGGCGCCGTTCCTCTACCGCTCGCCCTTCTACGCCGAGACCGAGGCGCAGGAGTGCGAGCGGGCCCTGGCGCACCTGGAGGACACGATCGCCTTCGAGGGGCCGCAGTCCATCGCCGCGATCATCCTGGAGACCGTCCCCGGCACCGCCGGGATCATGACCCCGCCGCCCGGCTACCTCGCCGGCGTACGCGAGATCTGCGACCGGTACGGAATCGTCCTCGTCCTCGACGAGGTCATGGCCGGCTTCGGCCGCACCGGCGCATGGTTCGCCGCCGACCACTTCGGCGTCGTGCCCGACCTGCTGACCTTCGCCAAGGGCGTCAACTCCGGGTACGTCCCCCTCGGCGGCGTCGCCATCTCCGCGGAGATCGCCGCGACCTTCGACAAGCGCCCCTACCCCGGCGGCCTCACCTACTCCGGGCACCCGCTCGCCTGCGCCGCCGCCGTCGCCACCATCCGGGCCATGGAGGACGAGAAGGTCGTCGAGCAGGCCGCCCACCTCGGCGAGAACGTCCTCGGCCCGGGCCTCCGCGAGCTCGCCGAGCGCCACCCGTCCGTCGGCGAGGTGCGCGGGCTGGGCGCCTTCTGGGCGCTCGAGCTCGTCCGCAACAAGGAGACGCGCGAGCCGCTCGTCCCGTACAACGCGACCGGCGACGCGAACGCCCCCATGGCGGCCTTCGGCGCGGCCTGCAAGAAGCACGGCCTGTGGCCCTTCATCAACATGAACCGCACCCACGCCGTCCCCGCCTGCAACATCACCGAGGCCGAGGCCAAGGAGGGTCTCGCCGCCCTCGACGCGGCGCTCGCGGTGGCCGACGAGCACACCGTGTAACCACCTCCGTGCGCCCCCTCCGCCTGGCTTAAGGTGTCCGGAACCGGACGGAGGGGGCCAGAAGCCATGCCCGCGAGCGGAGCTGTGACCCGCAACACCCTGCGGCAGCAGGTGGCGGACGCGCTGCGTGACGAGGTCCTCGCGGGGCGTCTCCAGCCGGGGCAGGAGTTCACGGTCAAGCACATCGCCGAGCAGTACGGGGTGTCGGCGACGCCCGTACGCGAAGCGCTGGTCGACCTCACGGCACAGGGCCTGCTCGACTCCGACCAGCACAAGGGCTTCCGCGTCCACCAGTTCTCGGTCGAGGACTACCGGGGCATGGTCGAGGCCCGCGCGCTCATCGTGGACGGCATCTTCCGCCGCCTGTGCGACCGGGCCGGCGCCCTCCACGCGCACGGGGCGCCGCTGGTCTCGGTGCGGCGGCGGGCCGAGGAGGCGGCACGGGCGGCGCGCGCCGGTGACCTGGACATCCTGATCGGCTACGACCTCAGGTTCTGGCGCGAGCTCAGCGGCTTCGTCGCCAACCGCTACATCGCCGACTTCCTGCACCGGCTGCGCGTCCAGGCCTGGGTGTTCGCCGTGCCGCACCTGCGCGCCGCCCGCGACCCCGGCGCATGGCTCTGGAACGGCCACGAGGAGCTCGTCGACGCGGTCACGCTCGGGGACCCCGACGCCGTGATGGCGTCCATCGACGCGTACAACGCGCACTCGATGCGCTGGGCCGACCATCTGGACGGGCTGCGCTGACGGCTCTTACCGCCCAGCCCGCATGGGTATGGGATGGGCACCCGAGCCGCGCACTAGGCTGTCCCGACCGCCTGCCGTAGCCGCGTACCCGACTGAAGGAGAGCGAGTCTCCCTTGGCCTGTGACCTGTGGTTGGTCCCCCTCGTCGACGTGCTGTGCCACAGCCCCGACAACCCCTTCGCGGAAGAGATCGCCGCCTACGACAAGGCCCTCACCGAGTCGGGACTGCCGACGGTGCCCGTCTTCGCCTACATGCCGGGCCTGTCGGGCGACGTCGCGCCGGTCGCCGGCTTCGACTACGACGCCCTGCACTTCCTGCGCCGTGCCTACCTGCTCCAGATCTGCGGCCTCGCCGTCACCCCGGTCGACGAGCTGGGCGGCGACTACGAGCAGCTGCTGGAGATGTTCGAGTCGACGGCCCAGCAGTCGCACCTGGTGTGGCACTACGACCACGCGGGCGCGTACGTCCCCGTCGACTTCCCCGCGCCGCTGTCCAACGAGGAGCTGCTGGCGGGCGGCGGCCCGCTCGGCTCCGCCCAGGGCCTGCTCCGTGAGCTGGAGTACGTCGCCCCCTCGATCGGCATCGACCCCGCGAACCCGCCGGCCGCGCCGCACCCGCCGGAGCGCCCGACGGCCCTGGAGGAGCCCGCCGGGCCGATCCCGTACGACGAGAGCCCCTTCGCCCGCGAACGGCACGTGTGGCTCGGCCTTCACGCGGCGGCCACCCGCAGCCTCGGACAGGGCTCGATGATCATCTTCAGCTGAACCCGGCGGCTGATCCGTCAGGGTGTCGGCGGGGCAGGGTCAGCGGGGCTCCGGCGGGCGCTGGCGCGGCATGTTGGGCCGGGTGCCCGGGGGGAGCGGAAACCGCCCCGAGGGCGGAGCGGCGCCCTCCGCCCGGGGCGGCGCACACGAGAGCGTCGACTGCATCACCAGCGGCGCCGGGCCCGACCGGAACTCGACCATCCAGTCCGCCGTCTCCGCCCGCACCAGCTCCGTCACGTCCTCCGAGAACCGCCGCAGCACCCCCAGGCACCGCTCCGCCGCCTCGCTCGCCGTACCCTCCGTCGGGCCCAGCACCTCCCGGATGCTCTCCGCCGCCCAGTCGAACTGGAGCGCCTGGAGCCGCCGCTGCACGGCCTGCGCCGTCGCCACGTCCCGCATCCACCCGGACGTGAACCCGAAGTACCGGTCGCAGGCCAGGCACGCGGCGGCCAGCAGCAGGGACAGGTACCCCCAGCCCGACGCCCCGTCCAGCGCGCCCGTCAGGTCCAGCAGCGGCAGCCCGGCGCCGGCGATCGTGCCCAGCGCCGTACCGGTCCGCAGCGTCCGGGCGCCGCGCCGCTTCCAGGCGCGGTCCTCCAGGTACCACTCGGCCGTACGCAGCGCCTGCGCCTCGACCCACCGGTAGAGCTCGTCCAGCCGCTCCGCCGGTTCGCCCCAGTCGCCGAGCGGGAACGGCCGCCCGGTCAGATCGCCGCCGGGGCCGCCGTACCGGTCGTGGCTGTCGCCCTCCCCCCGGGCGGGGCCCCCGGGCTGCATCTCCGGCTGGCTCACCGGGGCACTCCTCTGCGCTCTGCGTGACAATCCGTAACGTGCGGGCGGTGCGATGCGCGTGTGCGTACTGGTGCGCATGCCCTTTCCTACCGCCGAATGGTGGGCCGGAAGCGCGAAATCCCGGTATTTCCGCTCGCAAGTGGGGCTTGATCAGCTAGGGGGCGCGCCCGTTTCCCACCCGAAAGAGTGAAGCCGTGTGGATGGGGCACACCGTCCGGCGACCACGTAGGCTCGGCATACCGAATACTCATCGTCGAAATGCCAGGAGTGACCGTGATTCCCGGTGGTGGCCAGCCCAATATGCAGCAGATCCTCCAGCAGGCCCAGAAGATGCAGCAGGACCTCGCCCGCGCCCAGGAGGAGCTGGCGCAGACCGAGGTCGACGGGCAGGCGGGCGGCGGCCTGGTGAAGGCCACCGTGACCGGCGCCGGCGAGCTGCGCGCCCTGGTCATCGACCCCAAGGCGGTCGACCCGGAGGACACCGAGACCCTCGCCGACCTCGTCGTCGCCGCCGTCCAGGCCGCGAACGAGAACGCCCAGGCGCTCCAGCAGGCCAAGCTCGGCCCGCTGGCCCAGGGCCTGGGCGGCGGCGGCATCCCGGGCCTGGGCATCTAGGAGCCGGGGCGCGGGCCCGGGGCGCGGGGCCGGGGCGCGGGGCCGGGGCGCGGGGCCGGGCTTCCAGGGCCGGAGGTCCCGGGTCCGGCCCCGCCCTTCTAACCCGTACGCACAGCAACTACCGTAAGCATCACAGCACTCCACGAGAGGCGTTCCGTTGTACGAAGGCGTGGTTCAGGACCTCATCGACGAGCTGGGCAGGCTGCCAGGCGTCGGTCCCAAGAGCGCCCAGCGGATCGCCTTCCACATCCTCCAGGCCGAGCCCACCGACGTACGCCGCCTCGCCCATGCCCTCCTGGAGGTCAAGGACAAAGTGCGGTTCTGCGCCGTGTGCGGCAACGTCGCACAGGAGGAGCGGTGCGGCATCTGCCGTGATCCGCGCCGTGACGAGGCGGTCATCTGCGTGGTCGAGGAGCCGAAGGACGTCGTCGCGATCGAGCGGACGCGCGAGTTCCGTGGGCGGTACCACGTCCTCGGTGGCGCGATCAGCCCGATCGAGGGCGTCGGCCCGGACGACCTGCGGATCCGCGAGCTGCTGGCCCGTCTGGCGGACGGAACGGTCACCGAGCTGATCCTGGCGACCGACCCCAACCTGGAGGGGGAGGCCACCGCGACGTACCTGGCGCGCATGGTCAAGCCCATGGGCCTGAAGGTCACGCGCCTCGCCAGCGGACTCCCCGTTGGCGGAGACCTGGAATACGCCGACGAGGTCACGCTCGGCCGTGCGTTCGAAGGGAGACGACTCCTCGATGTCTGACGCCACACTGCACGCGCACTCGCTGGACCCCGACAGCTTCGCGGTCCAAATCGCCGACTCGATCGAGTCCTTCATCGTCGCGACCACGGAAGTGGCCAAGGGCGACGAACCCGACAGCGCGGTCCCGTTCCTGCTGCTCGAGGTCTCCCAGCTGCTGCTCACCGGCGGCCGGCTGGGGGCGCACGAGGACATCATCCCGGAGGAGCGGTACGAACCGGACACGGGTCCCGACGTGGACGTCGACGACCTGCGGATGCGGTTCGCGACCATGCTGGAGCCGGTGGACGTCTTCTCGGAGGTCTTCGACCCGTACGAGCCGCGCAAGGCGCCCGTGCCGTGCCGGATCTCCGACAACCTGGCCGACATCATCATGGACCTGCGCCACGGGCTGGCCCACTACCGGGCGGGCCGCACCACGGAGGCCCTGTGGTGGTGGCAGTTCTCGTACTTCTCCAACTGGGGCCCCACCGCCTCGGCGACCCTGCGGGCGCTCCAGTCCCTGGTGTCCCACGTCCGGCTGGACCAGCCGCTGGAGGAGCTCGACGGGCTCGACACGGACGAGGACCTGACGGAGGAAGCCCTCGCGGAGGAGGCGGGCCGGGTGATGGCCCAGGAGATCCTCGGCCCGCTGGGGATGCGTACGGTCAAGTAGCCGCCGTCTCTCTCGCCCTTCCAGGTCTCCGGGCCCCAGGCCTCCCGGACCCGGCCGCGCAGCTGCGCGGGTGCCATGCGATGCCGAGGGCGCGCGGCGGCAGCTCCAGGGTCACCTGGAAAGTGTGCAGGCCGGTCGCGTCCGCGGGGCGGGCCGGCTGAGGCGGTCCAGGCCGGTCCGGCACAGGAGGAGGGCGGCGTCTTGCGGGGCCGCGCGGAGGCGGACGCCTTCCTCCCGACCATCACGCTCCTCACCGGACGGGCGGTACGGACACGTCGCCGGCGTCTCGTCCGCACGGTGACGGTGGGCGCCCTCGCCGCGCAGGCGGTCACCACGGCACTGGACGTGGGCAGGTCGGCCGAACCGGGGGCGTATGGCATGGCGTACGTGCCATCCTCGTGCGCATGAAGCTGTGGGTGGGGGCGGGCCTCGGCGCCCTGGGCGTCGCCGCGCTGATCGCGGTGGCGGTCGCCGACCTGGGCAAGGCGGACCAGATCGCGAGCGTGGCGGGCGCCGTCCTCGCGTTGGGGGGCCTGGGCGTCGCGCTGTGGGGCCAGTTCGCCCGGCCCTCCGGGGGCGTGACCGCGTCGGGTGAACGGTCGGTCGCCGCGGGCGGCGACATCGGCTCGGTGGGCCCCCAGGCCGGGCCCGCCCCGGGGATGCCGCCCCGTGGGGCCCGGGCGAACGGCCCCGTCACGGCCTCCGGGAACCGCTCGGTCGCTGCGGGCGGTGACATCGGCAGCGTATCGACGGGTGACGCGTGACGACGGCCTCGGGCGACCGCTCGGTCGCTGCGGGCGGAAGCATCGGGCGCGTGGTGAGCGGGGATCACGTCACTCAGGTCGATCGCGCGACACTGCTGCCCGCCGAAGCCCTGGCCCCGGCCACGTGCCCCGACGGGCTCGTCAACCTCCCTGGCCGTACCGATCTGTTCGTCGGGCGTACGCGCGAACTCGCTCTGCTCGACGAGGCGTTCCGCGATTCGCAAGGCGTCGTGGTGCAGGCCGTCCACGGCCTGGGCGGCATCGGCAAGTCGACCCTGGCGGCGCAGTGGGCGGCCACGCGGACGTGCGACCACAACCCCGTGTGGTGGATCACGGCCGAGAGTCCGGGCGACGTGGACGCGGGCCTCGCCGCCCTGGCCACCGGGATGCAACCGGCCCTCGCGGCAGTCCTCTCCCAGGATGCCCTTCGCGAACGGGCGCTGCAGTGGCTGTCGGCCAACGACGAGTGGCTGCTGATCCTGGACAACGTTACGGACCCGGCCGACATCAAGCCGCTGCTGTCCCGGGCGACTCGGGGCCGCTTCCTCATCACCAGCCGCCTGGCGAGCGGCTGGCACGGCCTGGCGCGGTCGGTGTCGCTGGGTGTCCTCGCCCCCGCCGAGGCGGTGGAACTGTTCACCCGGATCCTGCGCCATCAGGGACCGCGTGACCTCGACGGGGCTCCCGAGCTCTGCGCGGAACTCGGATTCCTCCCGCTGGCCGTCGAACAGGCCGCTGCCTACTGCGTACAGGCGTGCATCACTCCTCGCCAGTTCAGCACCCTCCTGGCGGAGTACCCCGCGCGGATGCTGGACACGGTGGTGGAGGGCGGTGAGCAGGGCGGCGGCGTCATCGCCCGCATCTGGGAGCTCGCCATGGCCCGGCTCGGGGAAGACCCGCTGCCGCCGATGATCCTGCTGATTCTCGGGTGGTTCGCCGCCGACGGGGTGCCCCGTTCCCTGCTCGATGAGGTGCTGTCCGATCCCGCCCCCGCCGTCGTGGAGGCCCTGGGCCGCCTGGCGGCACACTCCATGATCCGGATGCGTGAGGACGGAACGCTGTCGGTGCACCGCCTGGTGCAGGCCGTGGCGCGTACGCCGGACGAGCAGTCCGGCGAGCGACTCGCGGAATTCATCGATGGCGCACGGGAGCTGGCCACCATGGCCTTGGTGACCGTGGCGTTGCGCACCACTCCCCGGGATCCCGCTGACTGGGACCTCTGGCGAACGCTCCTGCCGCACATCGAGGCGCTCGCCGAGCACGCGGATCCGCAGACCGACACCGCGCACACGGTCCGGCTCTTCACGCACGTCAGCCATTTCCTGATCGCCCAGGGAAACGCGCGCAGGGCGGTGCATCTGCTGGAGCGCGCCGAAGCGGCCGCCGTGCGCCTCTGGGGGCATGACGACCGCGTCACCCTCGGCGTGCGGAGCGACCGGGCCGTGGCCCTGGACGAAGCGGGGAACACGGCGAACGTCACGTCCCTGTACGCGGAAGTCCTCCAGGCCCTCGCCCGTGTGGCGGACAGCGACGACATCGACGTACTCAACGCGCTGAACAACCTTGCCTGCGCGGAGCGGGCCGCGGGCAACCCCACGGCTGCGATCCGGCTCTACGAAGAGGCACTCCCCAGGCTCGCCTGCCTCGTGGGTGAGGACGACCCCCACTTCTTCATCATGAGGAACAACCTGAGCTTCGCCCACTGGGAGGCCGGTGACAGGGCGCGGGCGGTGACACTCATGGAGGAACTCAGCGCACGGTGTGTTCATGTCCTGGGCGAGGAACACCCCGCCTCACTGACCACGCTGCACAACCTCGGCTACTTCGCCACCGAGCAGCTCGATGCCGGACGAGCGATCCCCGTGATGGAGCGCGTCATCGAAGGCCGGGCCAGGGTGCTGGGGCCGGATCATCCGGACACGCTGAACTCACAGGGGACTCTGGCGATGGCGTACCTGGCGGACTGCACGCCGGAGCGGTCCCTCACGCTGCTCGACGAGACCCTTGCCGCCTGTCTGCGTGCGCTCGGCGCGGACCATCCCAGGACGTCACACATCCGCTCGAACCGCGAATTCGTACAGCGTGTTGTCTCCGCGGTCGGTCCACGTGACCCGGCACACATTCCGCGTAGGCCCGGTGGGGAGGGGCAGGCACAAGCCGAGCGGCCGTGAAGCGCCCCACGATGATCACCTCGTGAGCGGGACATCTCACGATGCGGTATGGCGGGGGCGTTTCCCGGCCGCTCGTTAGACTGAGCTGACCGCAAACGGACTGAGCGAGGAGCGCACGTGGGCCTTGTCGTGCAGAAGTACGGAGGCTCCTCCGTTGCCGATGCCGAGGGCATCAAGCGCGTCGCCAAGCGAATCGTCGATGCCAAGAAGAACGGCCACCAGGTGGTCGTCGTGGTTTCGGCGATGGGCGACACGACGGACGAGTTGATCGATCTCGCCGAGCAGGTATCCCCGATCCCTGCCGGGCGTGAGTTCGACATGCTGCTGACCGCCGGAGAGCGGATCTCCATGGCCCTGCTGGCCATGGCGATCAAAAACCTGGGCCACGAGGCCCAGTCGTTCACGGGCAGCCAGGCCGGCGTCATCACCGACTCCGTCCACAACAAAGCGCGCATCATCGATGTCACGCCGGGCCGGATCCGTACGGCGCTGGACGAGGGCAACATCGCCATCGTCGCGGGCTTCCAGGGCGTCTCCCAGGACAAGAAGGACATCACCACCCTCGGGCGCGGCGGGTCGGACACGACCGCCGTCGCGCTCGCCGCGGCGCTCGACGCCGAGGTGTGCGAGATCTACACCGACGTCGACGGTGTCTTCACCGCCGACCCCCGGGTCGTGAAGAAGGCCCGGAAGATCGACTGGATCTCGTTCGAGGACATGCTGGAGCTCGCCAGCTCCGGCTCCAAGGTGCTGCTGCACCGCTGCGTCGAGTACGCACGCCGTTACAACATCCCGATCCACGTCCGGTCGTCCTTCTCGGGCCTCCAGGGCACGTGGGTCAGCAACGAACCGCGAGGGGACCGCAAGGTGGAGCAGGCCATCATCTCCGGTGTCGCCCACGACACGTCCGAGGCGAAGATCACCGTCGTCGGAGTGCCGGACAAGCCGGGCGAGGCGGCCGCGATCTTCCGCACCATCGCGGACAACGAGATCAACATCGACATGGTGGTGCAGAACGTGTCCGCCGCGTCGACCGGGCTGACCGACATCTCCTTCACGCTGCCCAAGGCGGAGGGCCGCAAGGCCATCGACGCCCTGGAGAAGCAGAAGGCCCTCATCGGCTTCGAGTCGCTGCGCTACGACGACCAGATCGCCAAGATCTCCCTGGTCGGCGCGGGTATGAAGACGAACCCGGGTGTCACGGCCGGCTTCTTCGAGGCGCTGTCCGACGCGGGTGTGAACATCGAGCTGATCTCGACCTCGGAGATCCGCATCTCGGTCGTGACGCGCGCCGACGACGTCAACGAGGCCGTCCGGGCCGTCCACACCGCCTTCGGTCTCGACTCCGACTCCGACGAGGCAGTGGTGTACGGAGGCACCGGGCGGTGAAAAGCCGGTGACGCCGGTGGTGACGCCGGTGACGAACCGCAAGCCGGCGCTCGCGGTCGTGGGAGCGACCGGAGCCGTCGGTGCGGTGATGCTCCAGATCCTGTCGCAGCACGCCGACGTCTGGGGTGACATCCGTCTGATCGCCTCCCCGCGCTCGGCCGGCCGCAAGCTGGCCGTGCGCGGGGAGGAGGTCGAGGTCCTCGGCCTGTCCGAGGAGGCCCTGGAGGGCGCCGATGTGGCGCTGTTCCTGGTGCCGGAGGCGGTCGCGGCGCAGTGGGCGCCGATCGCCGCCGCCAAGGGCACCGTGGTGGTGGACGCCTCGCCGGCGTTCCGGGCCGACCCGGACGTCCCGCTGGTCGTCCCCGAGATCAACCGCCACTGCGTACGCGTACGTCCGCGCGGCATCGTCGCCTGCCCCGGCGACACCACGCTGGCGCTGATCGTCGCGGTGGGCGCGCTGCACGCCGAGTTCGGCCTGAGCGAGCTCGTCGTCTCCGCGTACCAGGCCGCGAGCGGTGCCGGGCAGAGCGGCGTCGCCGCGCTGCGCGAGCAGTTGTCGCTGGTCGCCGGTACGGAGCTGGGCACCAGCCCCGGTGATGTGCGCCGGGCCGTCGGCGACGACACCGGGCCCTTCCCCGCTCCGCTCGCGCTGAACGTGGTGCCCTGGTCGGGTTCCGTGCGGGAGGACGGCTGGTCCTCGGACGAGCTGTGGATCCGGGGCGAGACCCGCAAGATCCTGGACCTGCCGGAGCTGCGCGTGGCGGCCACCTGCGTACGCGTACCGGTCGTCAGCGCCCACTCCGTCTCCGTACACGCTCGTTTCGAGAACGAGGTGTCGGTCGCGCGGGCGCACGAGATCCTGGCGACCTCGCCGGGCGTGGTGCTGTACGACGATCCCGCGGCCGGGGACTTCCCGACGCCGGCCGATGTCGTGGGCACCGATCCGACGTGGGTGGGGCGCGTGCGGCGGTCGCTGGACGACGACCGGGCGCTGGAGATGTTCGTCTGCGGTGACAATCTGCGCAAAGGCGCCGCTTTGAACGCCGCTCAGATCGCGGAGGCCGTCGCCGCCGAGTTCTCGGCCTGAGCCCCAGGTAATCCGTGGTGAACAGATCATCGGATCTTTGTAGGATCTGTGTACGCCCTGTGAGTCAGTCTTCGGCCTGTGCCACTTGAACTGGGGTGATGGCATGTTCGACGATGCTGTACCCCCTTGCTGCAACCGGTGGTCGGGCGGGAAGCGTCTATGCGGTCGCCCCTTCACGGCGTTCGCGATATCGGGGCATTGGGGAAGAGCGGGTACGCATGAGGGCAAACGTCGCACCGTCAAAAGCGGCTGCGTGCGCGTACAACCCTGACGGGGGGAAGCGTGTCCAACAGGCGTGGCAGAGGTTCTCGACATCACAGCGGTGGTTCCGCTCCGCGCCCGTGCGGCCGGAGCCGGGGCCGGCGTCGGCATGGGCTCGGTGCGACCGCTCCGGCGACCGCGTCAGCCCGGCGGCATGCCGGTGATCGCGCCCATGCCCGCTGCTAGGCGTACGACCCGTATCCCGTCCCAGCGCGGTGCCCTGAGCATCGACGAGACGACGGTGGCCGCGGGTACGACCGTCGATCACCTCACCGAGACCTACCGCGCCCACTACCGGTCGCTGCTGGGTCTCGCCGCGCTGCTGCTGGACGACACCGCCTCGTGCGAGGACGTCGTCCAGGAAGCGTTCATTCGCGTCCACTCGGCGCGGCGCCGCGTGCGTGACCCCGAGAAGACCCTCGCGTATCTGCGCCAGACCGTGGTGAACCTGTCCCGGTCCGCGCTGCGCCGTCGCATCCTCGGCCTCAAGCTGCTCTCCAAGCCGATGCCCGACATGGCGAGCGCGGAGGAGGGCGCGTACGACCAGCTGGAGCGCGACGCGCTGATCAAGGCCATGAAGGGCCTCCAGCGCCGCCAGCGCGAGGTCCTGGTGCTGCGGTACTTCGCGGACATGACCGAGGCGCAGGTCGCGGAGACGCTCGGCATATCGCTGGGCTCGGTCAAGGCGTACGGGTCACGTGGCATAGCGGCGCTGCGCGTCGCCATGGAGGCCACGGCATGAGCGAGCACGAATCTGAGCGGTACGGGCCGGACGGGCAGTTGAACGAGAACGACCGGACTGGGAACGGAATTGTGAGCAACGGGCACGGGCACAGCGGGCCGGAAAAAGATCTCCCGGACCTCGGTGGGCTCGGCGTCGACGAAGTGGCGCTGCGCAGTCTGCTTCACGGTGCGGTGCAGGATCTGCAACCCGCCGACGGCACCCTGGACCACCTCCGCCGGGCGGTTCCCGCGCGGCGGGCGCGCAAACGACAGGCCCTGGTGGGCATGGCCGCGGCCGCGCTGCTGTTCGGTACGGCGGTCCCGGCGTTCGTCCACGTCGCGAGCTCCGACGGCGCCTCCGACGACCGCCCCGTGAACGCCGGGCACGGCGAGCAGGTCCAGGGCGGCACGGGCGAGGAGACCGGCGGCGAGGGCAGCGGACCCGGGGGGCCCAGCGCCGAGGCCGGTCAGGGGACCGGCGGTGGCGGCGAGGGCGGCGAGGACGCCCCGGCCAAGCCCGGCGAGCCCGCGGCCGGGACCTCGGACGGCACCGTGGGCGGTACGGCGGCGCCGACCAGTTCCGTGCCGGCGACCGTGCCGCTGTGCGACGCGACCCAGCTCGGTGTGGCGTCCGCGGAGGCCGGCCGGCCGGACGCGGAGGGCAAGGTCTACGGGACCTTCCGCATCGCGAACGTATCGGGCACCGACTGCTCGGTCTCCGGTGCCGGCGGCGTCGCCTTCCAGGCGATGGGCGCGGCCGATCAGGCGAAGATCACCGTCGTCCCCCACACGGCGGGCGACCCGGCGACGGGCCTCCCCGACCCGTCCCAGGAGGCGCCGGCCCCGCTGCTCCTGCCGCCCCTGGGCTCGTACGAGGTGAAGTTCGCCTGGGTGCCCAGCGAGACGTGCCCGGTGGAGGGCGGCGGCGGCAGCGGCGGCACGGGTGGCGGCGAAGCCACGCCCGAGCCGACCGAGCCGACCGGTGACACCTCGTCGGAATCGGCCGGCTCCGACGGTACGGGCGGAGCGGCCGTGGAGCCGCAGCTCGGCAAGGAGGACGACGGCGACGGCACCCGCGCGGACGGCAGCGTCGCGGTCACCCACACCGCGGAACCGGGCGCCCCGTCGGCGGAAGCCACCATCCCCAACGCCTGCGCGGGCACGATCTACCGGACGGGCCTGCTCCCCACGGAGTAGCGGCACCGGCCGGGTCCGGGTCCAGGGCGTACCGGGCGGGGCGCGGGGGGTACCGCGCGGGGCGCGGGGCGTACCGGGCGGGGCGCGGGGCGTACCGGGCGGGGCGTACCGGGCGGGGCGCGGGGCCTCGCCTCGCCCACCGGAGCCGGAGCCGCCCGTCAGGGCACGGGGCGCCGCCGCCCGTCAGGGCCCGCGTCGCGGCTGCGCACAGCACCACGCTGCGGCTGCGCACAGCGCCGCCCGCCTGAGGGCGAGCCCGCCCGTCAGGGGCGGGTGGCCGCGCTGGGGGAGGGCTCTGCGGTCTCCGGCTTGACCGGCTCCGGGTCCGCGGCCGGGGCCAGACCGAGGGCCTCGTCGCGGGCCTGCTCGGCCTCCCGCCGGAATAGCCGGAACCACATGAACAGCACGAAGCCCGCGAAGGCGAACCATTCACCGGTGTACCCGAGGTTCTGGAACGCCTTCAGGTCCAGCCCGCTGCCCTCCGCCGCGGCCGCCGGGACGGGTGTGAGGCCCGCCGGGGCGTCCAGGAGGGTGATCCAGGCGTCGTAGACGTCGTCCTGGACGAGGTTCACCAGGGACGCCGCGCTGATCATGCCGACCTGGCCCTGCGGCAGGGCGCCCGCCGCGTGCACGCCCGCGCTGCCGGTGTGCTCGGACGCCTGGAGCGCGCCGGTCACCGTGACCTCGCCGGCTGGCGGGGCCGGGACCTTTCCGCCGTCGGGCAGCCAGCCCCGTACCACCGGCAGGGACTTGCCGCTCTCGGTGCGCAGCAGGGTCAGGACGTAGGAGCCGTCCTTGCCGTCCAGCTCGCGCTCCGGGACCAGGAACTGCTCCCCGTACCGCCCCGTGGCCGTGGCGTGGCGGCCCGAGGTCTCCTTGTCGACCGGCAGCAGCTCGTCGAGCGGCGCGGCCTTCACCGAGCCCGGGTCCGGCCGCCGCTCCGCCTCCTGGTGCGAGTCGACGCGGTCCTCGAACCTGCCGAGCTGCCACGTCCCCATGAAGACGCAGAAGGGGATCGCCAGCACGACGAAGATGTTGATCCCCCACCAGCGGGGCGTCGTCAGGAACCGGTACACACCCCCACGGTACGGAACACCGTCACCTTCCTTCCGCCCGGGGCCCCAGATGCCTGGCGGCGAAGGCGAGCTCGAGGCGCACCTGCTTGATCCGCTCCTCCACCACGAGCGAGCCGTGCCCCGCGTCGTACCGGTACACCTCGTGCACCGCGTCCCGGGCGGCGAGCCGGTCCACGTAGTTGTCGATCTGGCGGATCGGGCAGCGCGGGTCGTTGACGCCCGCCGAGATGTACACCGGCACCCGCACCCGGTCCACGTACGTGATCGGCGAGGAGGCCTCGAACCGCTCCGGGACCTCTTCCGGCGACCCGCCGAAGAGGGTGCGGTCGAGGGCCTTCAGGGCCTCCATCTCGTCGTGGTACGCCGTGACGTAGTCCGCGACCGGTACGGCGGCGATGCCCAGCGCCCAGGCGTCCGGCTGCGTGCCGAGCCCGAGCAGCGTCAGGTAGCCGCCCCACGAGCCGCCGGTGAGGACCAGCCGGGAGGGGTCGGCCAGGCCGGAGGACACCGCCCATTCGCGTACCGCCGCGATGTCCTCCAGCTCGATCAGCCCGACCCGGTGCTTGAGCGCGTCCGTCCACTCCCGCCCGTACCCGGTCGAGCCCCGGTAGTTGATCCGGACCACCGCGTAGCCGTGGTCCACCCAGGCGGCGGGGGCGGCGGCGTAGGCGTCGCTGTCGTGCCAGGCGGGCCCGCCGTGGATCTCGAACACCGTCGGCAGCGGGCCCTCCGCCCCCAGCGGCCGCTGCACGAGCGCGTGGATGCGCCCGCCCGGCCCCGGCACCCACACGTCCTCGACCGGCACTGAGGCGGGTGCCTTCATCCCCGGCGGCTCCAGCACGACACCGCCCGCCGTGGACCGCACCACCGGCGGCCGCTCTGCGGACGACCACAGGTACTCCACGGCCCCGTCCGGCCGTGCCGTGGCACTCGACACCGACCCGGCCGGGGTGTCCACCCGCACCAGCTCCCGCGTCGCGATCTCGTACCGCCACAGCTCGCTGCGCGCCTCGAAGCTGTGGACCACCAGCAGCCCGGACCCGTCCGGGTACCACTCCGCCGACACGTCACCGGGCAGGTCCAGCCCCAGGTCCGTCTCCGCACCGGACGCCACGTCCCACAGCATCGGCTCCCAGCGCCCGCGCCGCTGGTGCCCCACCAGCAGCCGGGTGTCCCCGTCCACCGGCGCGAAGCCCAGCACGCTGAGCCCCAGCTCCTCCGTGCCGCCCTTGGTGTCGTCCAGCTCGGCCACCACGGCACCGTCCGGCCGGACCACCCGCAGCGCGGTGTGCATGGCGTCACCGTGCTCGGTGTGCTCGACCGCGATCAGCGTCCCGTCGTGCGACAGGTCCCCGACGCCGGCCGACTCCCGGTGCCGGTAGATCTCCACCGGCGGCCGCCCGGGCCGTACGACATGGATCGTCGAACCGTCCTCGTCCGTCGACCGCCCGATCACCGCCGTCCCGTCGCGCCCGATCGCGAGCCCCGCCGGATACGACGGCTCCAGCCCGGGCGCCGCCGGCTCGTCCTCACCGCCCCCGAACGGCTGGCGCATCCACACCCCGAACTCGTCGCCGTCCGTGTCCGAGAACCACCAGATCCACTCCCCGTCCGGCGACAGCACCCCGTCCGTCGTCCCGTTCGGCCGGTCGGTGACCTGCCGCTGCTCGCCGCTGACCCGGTCCCAGGCGTACAACTCGTACGTCCCGGTCGCGTTCGACACGAACAACGCCCTGCTCGGCGCGTCCCACGCCCACTCGGGCAAGGACACCCGCGGCGCCCGGAACCGCTTCTCCCAGTCGGGCATGGTCTGCGTATCTGTCGGCTCAGTCATGACGTCCATGTAACCCGATCGCCATGACAATCCGTTCGCCCCGTCCGCAGCCTGTGGAAAACCTCCGGCGCGTGTACGCACCGACCGCTGACGACTGGCGTGAGTCTCCGCCGCTTCGCGGCGGCCGCTCCCTGATCCGGCCGGACCCCTAGGACCCGCCCTAGTGGGCTCTGGGCGCCACGGGGGCCGGTTCCTCGGTGCACAGCGCCCAGATGACGAAGACGGCGATCGCGATCGAGACGATGGCCCAGACCGGCTGGTACGGCAGCCAGATGAAGTTGGCGATCACGGCGAGCGCGGCCAGCGCCACCCCGCTCGCCTTCGCCCACTCCGCCCCGCTGAGGATGCCCGCACCGATGGCGGCGACCAGCAGCCCGAGCGCCAGGTGGATCCAGCCCCACGCACTGACGTTGAACTCGAACACGTACTCCCCGACCCGCTCGTAGACATCGTCCTCCGCGATGCCCGCGATGCCCTGGAGCATGCCGAGCACGCCCACCACCATCATCAGTACGCCGGCGAACATGACCCCGCCGGACGCCCACCCACCCCCACGCTTGGGCTCCTGATGAGCGGTGTCATGAGCGGTGTGATGGGCGTACGCGTGATGAACCGGGCCACTCGGCTTCTCGGACGGGTTGCTCATTCCCCGAGCGTGCCCCCGCCCGCACCCACCCGGCGACAGCACGAGCCCCATCCGGGTGACACCCCTCAGGGGCCCGCCGATTCCCCGGACCAGGCCCTGGAGGTGGTCGACCGTCGAGCCGGAAGCCCGGCACGGTCACGGAGCCGCCGACTCCCGTACGTCGTCGGGGACCTGCTCCGCGCTTGTCCACCGGGCGCAGCGTCGAAGGCCGACACATTATGCAGACAACCCCACCGACGTGAGGCTCCATGTCGGCGTGGAACAGGACCCCGGCCAGGACGCTCCCCCTGTGGTGGGCGGCACACGGCGGCGGAGCAACCCCGTGTGGCCGAAAGCCGTCGTAGCGTTCGGTGGCCCTCCGATTGTGCCCATGCAAGGAGCGATGGTGATCCGAGTCGCGGTCGTGGATGACGAACCACTGGTCCGCACGGGACTACAGGTGATCCTTGGGTCGGCGGCGGACGTCTCCGTGGTGGTCGGCTGTGGCGGCGCAGGCGCCGTTGAGGCGGTGCGGGGCCACCAGCCGGAGGTGCTGCTTTTGGACATCCGCATGCCGGATGTGGACGGACTGACCGTCCTGCGGCGGATCGCCGACCTGCCGAACGCACCGGCGGTGGCGATGCTGACCACGTTCGACGCCGGTGAGTACGTCGACGAGGCGCTGCGCGCCGGCGCGGCCGGGTTCCTGATGAAGAACACCGCCCCCGAGCAACTGGTGCATGCGGTGCGGGTGCTGGCCGCAGGTGGCAAGATCCTGGCGCCCGAAGTCGCGGGCCCGGTCATCGGCGGATACCTGGAGTCCAGCCGCCCGAACGAGGCCGTGCAGCGCATCCAGGTGCTGACGGGGCGGGAGCGCCAGGTGCTCACCCTCATCGGGGGCGGGCTCACCAACCGGGACATCGCCCGTCGCCTGCACCTGTCGCACGGCACGGTCAAGGACCACGTGAGTTCGCTGCTCTCGAAGCTCGGCGGCATCAACCGCGTGCAGGCGGCCGTGGTCGCGGACCGCGCGAACCTGCTCACGGGGAACCCCGGCGCCCCCGGCCCGGCCGGGCCGTGAGCCTGTCAGCGGCGGCCACGAGGCTGCGGGCCGGGCTCCCCCGACGGACGCCCTCGCCCGTGCGGCGCCTGGCCGCTGCCGCGCTTCCCGTACTCGTCGCCATCGTCGACGGCCTCGTCGTCAACGGTCTCGCCAGCGGTCACGAGCTCTGGGTCGCGCTCATCGCCGCTGCCGCGCTGCTCGTACGGTGGCGTGCTCCCGAAGTGGCGCTGGTCGCCGGCCTGCCCGGCCTGTATCTCGGCCACATCGCCTTCGCGCCGTTGATCGCGCTGTACTGCCTGGCCGTGCGACGCCGCCGGGTGCTCTTCAGCGGCATGGGGGCGGTGCTGGTCACACTCGCACAGTTCCTTCCGTACCCGATCGCGGACCTCTCGGCGCTGCCCCTTGATCAGGAGACCCTGCTGGTGGCGCTGGACGCCTGCGTACTGGGGACGGGCGCCGTCGTCCTCGGGCGGTCGGCCCGGCTGCGGCGCGAGCGGCTCCGGGAAGTCACCGAGAGTCGACAGCGGGAAAACCGTCTGCTCACCGAGCGGGTGCTGGCCACCGAACGGGCCCGCCTCGCCCGGGAAATGCACGACGTCGTCGCCCACAAGGTCAGCCTGATCAGCCTTCAAGCCGGGGCGCTCCAAGTCGGCGAGCCGCACGACGTGGACGTCCGGCAGAGCGCCGGCGCGATCCGCGAACTCTCGGTGCAGACCATCACCGAACTCCAGCACATGGTGGGCGTGCTGCGCGCGGCCGGAGGCTCCCCGTGCGAACTCGCCCCGCAGCCCCGACTCACCGACATTCCCGCACTGGCCCACGCCACCGGACTCGACGTCACCCTCGACCTGCCGGGCGTCCCGGCCCCGGAAGGCGTGCCGGAGGCCGTCGAACGAGCCGCCTACCGCACCGTCCAGGAAGCCCTGACCAACGTCCGCAAGCATGCCCCTGGCGCCGACGCCCATGTACGCGTCCACGTCGACGCCCGGACCCTTCGGGTCGAGGTCCGCAACACGCCGCCCGAACCGACGGCGCCCCCACTGGAACTGCCCGGCGGCGGCCATGGCCTGGTCGGCCTGCGCGAACGCGCCCATCTCCTCGGCGGCACCTTCCGGGCCCACACCCCCGCCGGGGGCGGCTTCGTCATCGAGGCGGATTTCCCGCTCTGACGGGCGGGGGCGCACCAGGCCCCAGCCGGTCGGCGTGGAGCACCCCCGCCGACCGGCGGATCGTGCCCCCGACAACCGGCGGATGGTCAAGCGATCAGGCCCACGACAGTCTTCCTTCGAGGCCCGATCGGGCCCTGGGCACGAGGCATCGGCCCCGGCCTTATAACCCGCAAGGAACAGTGTGAAGAAGAAAATCGTCACCTCGATGGTCACGGCAGCCCTCCTCCTGGGCGCCGCTCCCGCCGCCCAGGCCGTGGACGTCATCCAGGAGCACAACGTCGCCAATTGCTACTTCGACAAGAGCAAGAGCGGTAAGGAGAGGGCGAAGTACTGCAAGGCGCTCCAAGGCCGCCCGATGACCAAGGCGGCCAAGAACTGCCTCCTGAGGGCCGGGGTCGGCAGTGCGGCGGCTCTGATCGTGGGCAGGGTCAATAAGAAGGCCGCGCGGGAAATCGCGGTCAACACGGTGGGGGCGGGCGCGGCCGCTTGCCTCTCGTCTCTGATCAACTAAGGCTGAGGTCTGTCCATGCTCCACAAGTTGCTCGTTTTCGCCATGTGGTTCGTCATCCTTGTGGCGGTCAACAAATTCCTCATTGAGCCACTGTGGGGAGAGCTCCTCTTCACGGCCGTCAGCGCGGGAGCAATGGTTCATCTCGTGGGCAAGCTGGACAGCGGCCGGCGCAATCACTCCGCCTAGCCACCCCGCCTCACCACGGCGGCCGGTCTCTCCGGCCGCCCGCAGGGCTGCCCGGCCGATCATCTACGTCGGGCAGTCACTGCCTCTCAGAAGCCACCATGACGATGTCAGGGGGCGCCCGTACCGTCCGGACAGGGGTACGTCCTCCGAGAAGCCGAATCTGAAGCGCCGCCACCACACTGTGCCGAAGGTGCTCCTGCGGCGCTTCACTGACGGCGAGCGCATTTATTCGCGTCCTCCTTGGCGGAGGTGAGCGGCGCCTGGTGGGGATCGCCGACGTCACCGTCCATCGCGACTCCTACTCGTTGCGGGACGAAGACGGGCGTCTCGACGACACCGTGGAGGAGCTGCTCGCCGAGCTGGAGGACAAGGCGGCAAAGGTCATCCGCGAGGTGATCGGCGGAGGGAGGCCGCTGCCGATCGAAGAGCGAGCCGTCCTCGCCGAGTGGACGGCAGCGCAGCACGCCTGGCGGCCGCCCGCGCCGGCTCCGCGTGCCCCTCGACGATCTCGTCGAAGGTGCGCTTCATGTCGAGCATCATGGCGTGGAGCGATGTGGGATGAGGTGACGGACTTCGACGGCTACTACGCCGAGATGTCGGTCAACGACCACATGGCAGCCATGGGCCAGTCCATGAAGACGGCCTACGAGGTGTTCATGGCGCGCCCTTGAGGTCTGATCAAGTTCGAGCGCCGCACGCTACTCATCCCGGACCCGGGTGACGATGGTACGTGCGGAGGGCATGCCGAGCTTTCTCGGCGTCGGTATCGGCAATGCAGCCGCGATTCTCATGCCGATCGATCGGCGAGCTGCCATCGTCATGGCGTCGCCGGGACCTGATGACTTCTTCGTGCGATCCCACACCAAGCCGGCCGAGGAGCTCAACCAGCGCTTCGCGTACAACGCACGCAGGGAACTGTTCCACCACCCGGACGACGACCCTCTGGACGGTGTTGACCAGCCTTCGGTGCGGGATCGCGAGATGGTGATCAGCCAGTCACCAGAGAGCTACCTGTTGCCTGATGGCCCTGCCGGTGCCTCTGGGTAAGCGGCCCGCTGATGGGCCCGCCGCCTGAACCCTCCGGCATCGGAGACCTGCGGCCTTTGCGGACGCGCAGCAGCGAGACGCCCGGCGTTGACGCACCGCGCGCGAGAGGTGTCGCCCTGCCTGGGAGAAGCCGACCAAGATGGTCTCCCAGATTTCTCCCAAACGATCTCCAGGAACCACTCAGGGGCCCGACCCGCTTTCGCGGATCAGGCCCCTGACCTGGTGTTTCAGCTGTCGGGGTGGCGGGATTTGAACCCACGACCTCTTCGTCCCGAATGAGGTCCGGGCAAGATCGGCACAGGGCGGTCTTATGTTTTGCCTGGTCACGGCATTGGCGTGGGACGGTCTCGGGTGGTGTGGGAGGGGCTCGGGGAGCGGGTTGGCTCCCAGATGGCTCCCAGAGAACAGTCACCCGACCACCGGCGGGTTCTATGGGGCGGCGTGGAACTGATCACGGCGTTGTTTGCGGGCTTCGCGCAATGCGGCACGTTGTTCGGGCTGTACGTAGACGAGGAAGACCGCCTCCTCGATGAGTGATGCCACATCGCTCACTTCCTCGGGGGAGAAGGTCAATCCGTCGTGAAGGCTCCAGTTGCCGAGGCTGCGCGCCTCGTCGAGGTCCCTCACGACCTCCGCTGAGACGCCTCGGTTGACCAGGTCCGCAATCTTCCCCTTGAGGTTGCTTCCCATCGCGCCCCGGTCCTTGCAGATCTCTTCAACCGCAGCGCGATACATCGCGGCTGCGGCTCGAAGCGCCCCTGCTTCTTGGCATCGAGTGCCCTCGCTGAAGAGGTCGCACACGGCATCGGGAGCCGCCTCGTGCAGCAGGTTTGCGCTGCGTCTCGGGTGTACGAGAACCACGAACCGGACCTTCGATTTCTTGTTCTCCAGCGCGGCGGCGAAGGTTTCGCTGTCATCTCCTTGGGGAAGATCCGGACCCCAGTGCTGATGGAGCACGGATGTCTTGTGGCACCGCTGGCACGACAGAACGTGTTCCACCACACGCCACACATCCGGTTTGGTGGGAGGTGTCATGGAGGCGGCGCCACCTCCATTGAAGTCGGCGCCACTCTTCCCGGGGCCGACCGGTCTGTCGATCAGCTCGGGCCAGACCTCCCGCCTGCTCAGGTGGTCGAACGCCACATTCAGCTTGCAGTTCGGGCACTCACCTGCGGGAACTCTGCTGTCGAGATCCTCGATGGATACGTGGCTACGCGTGCTCATCCTCAAGGGATACACCTTCCATGCTCCGCGTGGGTGTGCGAGCAGGGCCCGGATCGGGGCGGGTCTGGTCCCGAAGGGGCTCGGGGAGCAGGGCGGCTCCCATATGGTTCCCAAGCGTCCTCTGTGCGAGCGGTCCACCTCTGGGCCATGCAGTTTTTCCTTGACGTTGAGGATGGCGACGCGGGCTGTCCCTGGTGGAGGGCTCGTGGAACGGCCGTACGCGGGCGGGGGCGGGTGGATCTGGGCAGGTGGTCCAGGCCGCGGTGGCCCGCTTGTATCGATGCCGAATCAGACGTTGACCGCGGGAGACGCGGCGGCCCGCGCCCGCCTCGCTGGGCAGCTGTCCGGCGCGCAGCCGTGGCCGACGCGCACGGTGTCGTCGTCGAGGCGAAGGAGCACGGCGAGCACGCACCCATCGACGACCTCAAGTTCGAGCGCGTGACGGCGCAGGCTAGAGAGCTGGGCGCTGCTGGTGCCGCGGCGGACGACCAGCGGCGCGTGGTCGCCGGGCGTCGTGAACGTGCGGCTCATCGGGGCCCGGCGCAGCCTGAGCCGCCAGGTCAGCCAGGTGTGCACATTGACGCCGCTGCCGCGCAGGATGTCCCGGGTCACAGGGATCCGCACGCCGAGGACCTCCCCCTCGACGGCCATCGTGTCCGGCTGGGCCGGTTCCTCCTCCTCGAAGGGGCGGGCGCCGCGAGAGACGAGGTCGATAAGGCCGTCGGGGGTCTCACCGAGCTGGTCGCTGAGCAGGCACTGCTTCAGGCGCCACGGGGTGACTGGGTACAGTTCCGTCACCCGCGCGAAGAGCCGCGCACGGGAGAGGGGGCCTGACTCGGTGACCACCGCGACCATCGCCTCCACCGCCGTGGCGTACGGGGAAGCGCGCAAGTGCGTCCACTCGGTCAGGGCCCAGGTCCCCTCGGGGCGAACCTGCCGGAACCGATCGTCACGGCGCAGCGCCTCTCGCACGGCCGCGACGGTCGTCGCGGCCATCGGGGCGATCAGCTCGTCGGGCTGGCATGGACGCCCAGCCTCCAGCAGCCACAGGTAGGCGGCGTCGCGTCCCCGTGCCTTGCGGCGAACCCAGTGCCGGTCGGGACTCAGGGCCAGCCGCGACCCGGGGTGGGTCAGCAGCTCGGCCAGGGGGAGGCCCGCTGGCAATCCGGCTTCGGCAGCCGCCCGGCCGAGCTCGTCACCGCGGAAGGGAGCGGTGTCGATCAAACGGCGCAGGGCGCCGTCCAGCGCGCCGGCATCGATACTCCACCAGCCGCGCAAGGGCCCTGCCCACGTCCGCGGTGCCTCCAGCCCCGCCGCAGCCAGCAGCTCGTCCAGCGCCACGTGGTCGACGACCCCGAGCGCGGCGGCGAAAGCTTCTCGCGGGGCGGCCGGACTCGTGCCCGTAGCATGGGCCTTCTCCCGCCAGCCGTCCTGGACGAGGTCCGCCATCTCCGTGAGCCGCTTCCGCGCCCGGTTCTGGATCTGACGTACGCGCTCGCGGCTCAGCCCGAGCGCCTCCCCGACCTCGTCCAGCGTCCGGCCCTCAGACCGGCCCGCGACGACGGCCCGCTCACGCTCGTCGAAGACCCCGCTCTCCCACGCCCTGACTAGCCACTCGTCCATCGACCATGCTTCCCCCATCGGTTCCCCCTACATCTCGGTGAAATAGACAATTCGTACGCCGAGGAACTCGGCCACGCGTCGGTGCTCCTCCTTCTTCTCGGGCGGCACCGGGTCGCGGAACGGATCGACGACGCAGATCATCCAGGGCCAGGTCTCCCCGTTGGACCGGTCGAGGATGGCCGGCCACACGAGATGCTTGAGGTTCGCCGCCGTGCCAGCCACGAAGTGGCGCTCCTCATCTTCCGTCCCGACCTCGCCGATCTTGGCGCGCATCGGCTTCTGTTGGGTGGTCCCCGGGATGACTTCCCAGCCGGGGCCGAGCGTCGCCGTGACCATCTGCTCGAGCGTCGCGGCCGGCCGTGTCACGTACTTGGCGTACTTACCCTCCCCTCGCCGCGCTCGCTCGTACTCCTTCATCGGGCAGTCCTTCAGCCACGGACGGATATTCGCCTGCTGGCCCACGAAATCGAGGAGGCGGCCGCCGATCTCCGGGTCTTCCGTCCACTCCTGATAGAGGCGGGTACGGTCCGCGTCCTGGAGGTGCGGCCAGTGGGCCTTGTCGGCCTGGGAGTAGATCCGCGTAACGACAGCCTTCTCGACGGTAGGCGGGATCTTGTAGTCGGTCACAGGATTCCTTTCGGCAGGGGGAACTGGAGGCGGACTTCGTCCGCCGCGGTCTCGAGGTCGGCGGCGTCCTGGATCCACATGTCCATGAGGGAGCCGACCGTCTCGTCCTGGAACTCGATCCGGGAGACGTGCGGGAGTTCCAGGTGCTCGGTCTCCTCGGCCTCCAGCGTCCGGCGCAGGTTCAACACCGCCGCGGCGCGACGGATATCCGTCACGAAGTCGAGGACCTTCAGAGCCTTCTTGCCGGGGCTCAGACGCAGGCCCCGGCCGAGCTGCTGCACGAAGATTCTTCGGCTGTGGGTGACGCGCAGGAAGGCGATCAGGTTCACGTCTGGCACGTCAACGCCTTCGTTGAACACGTCAACGCAGGTGACCACCGGTACGCGGCCGAGACGGAACTCGTTTAGTAGGACGTCGCGGTGACGCTTCGTCAGGCCACTATGCAGATGGGAAGCGTTTGCCCATGCCGGGTCCGACACGGCGAGGAGGCCCGCCATGTGCTCGGCGTGCTCGATGGTCTGGCAGAACACGATGGCGCGGGGCTCAGCGGTCTCCCGCCAGGCGGTCCGCAGGTGCTCGACGATCTCCTCGTCCCGCTGAGGGAGGAACAGACGCCGGTTCAGATCCTTAATGGAGTAACCGTGGCGGCTGATGTCCTGGACGGCGTCCCAGTCGACGCCATCCGCGTACAGCTTGTAGTCGACGGCCGACAGATAGCCCGCCGCCATGCCCTCGGCGATACCCATCTTGAAGCTGGGGTGGCCGAAGCGGGCCGTGATGTCGAACTTGTCGCCACGCCAAGGAGTAGCGGTGACTCCGAAGCGTCCCGCAGTCCCGCACAGATCGAGGAGTTCCGCAAACCTGCCGGTCTCGGCCACGTGATGGGTCTCGTCGATCATGACGAGGTCGGGTTCGTATCCCGCGCGCACGGCGGAGAGCGCCGATTCGACCGTCGCGACGACGACGCCGTCGAGGGCCCGAGGCTTGTTCTCGCCGGTGAGGAGGCGGGTGGGCACGCTCTTCGGGAGGTGCCGCCACAGTGCCTTCTCCAGCTGTTCGACCAAGTCGCGCATGTGGGCGACGACCAAGACGCGCGCGCCCGGCCGCGACGCCAGCAGGTTCCCGATAACCTCACCGCCGACGACCGTCTTTCCCAGCCCCGTCGCCAGGATCAGCAATGCCGTCCCCTCGCTGTCGAGGTCTCGCTCGATCGCGTCCACGGCCTGTTCCTGGTACGGCCGCAGGGAGTAGCGAGCGGGCACTCGGTCGGGCATCCTCTGACCGATCGCGTCCAGGGTGGCCCCGTGCCACAGGGCGATGTCGACGCCGATTCCTGCCAGCGCCTGGCGTCGCGCCTCGGCCGACGCGGTGATGTCTGTATTCGTCACAAGCACGGCCTTGTCGGCCCGGTAGTGGGTACGCGCGCGTTCGAGGTCGTCGACCCCCGCGTGGTCGGCCGTCCCGTGCGCCTTCCACTTGCTCTGGAACACCCACTGCTCGCGGGCGCGAACCGCGAGCAGGTCGGCACCGTGGTCGTGAGCGCCGTCGATGACGCGGACATCCTGGAACCCCAGGTGCCACAAGGTCCGTTCGAGCGCCTTGGTCAGTCCGTCCGGGCCGCCGTCGCGCAGTTCGGCGGCCGTCAGGAATGCGGCGCTCACCCTTCGCCAACCAGCTCGTCGCGCAGCAAGGCGATGCTCAGGCGGGCCCGCCGCAGATGCTGGGCGGTCGCCCCAGCCGCGAACGTGCCGAGCGTCGCCACATCCGCGAGGCAGCCCGTGACCCGGGCCAGGCTCAGCGCCTTCCCGGACGGCGATGACACCTTCGCGTATGGGCCACGGAAGACGGCACCATCCATGAACTGCTCTGGCAACGCCTGGACGAGCCGGACCAAGGCCAGTGCGGGCATGTGATGGACGAAACTGGAGTCCTGGCCGAGACGCCCGACAAGGCCGACACGTCCAGCGGCGATCATCTCCTCCTCGGTCGCGATTTTCTCCTCGTGAGTGAGGTGACCGTAGGCCGTGGTGTAGCCGCCACTCCGGTCGAGAGCCTCTGCCACGTGCTCGCGGATCTCCGCGAGGAGATCGCGGGCCTCCGCGCCTACGGTGGTGCCGTCGAGCGCGCTGTCCTGCAGGGACTCGGCGCGGATCGCGGCGACGAGCTGGGACGGGCTCCAGTCGGAGCGCGCCCGCACCTTCAGGACAGCGGCCAGCTCTACCAAGAGGAGATCGGCGTAGTCCGCGCCGAACCGCCGGTACGCGGAGTGCTCGGGATCGACGAGGGCGGTGACTTCGTTGCCGGACCGCTGGTCGAGAAGGACCGGGACGGGCAGCCCGTGGTCGTCGAGGAGCGGCTCGCCCGGCTTCAGCAGCAGGGTCCGGACCTTCACATGGCCAAGTTCTGGGTGGCCGAACGGCCGGCTCAGGTAGGCGTGTGGTGTCGCCGCGCTCTCATAGCGAGCCAGGCGCTCGCTACGGGTCTCCTTCTTCTCCTTCAGTGATACGGAGGCCGCCGGGGCGGGTGTGGCCAAGGTGATGGACCGGCTCGCTGGCCGAGTCATGCCGGAGGTGGGCATGCCGGTCGGGAACCCGAGCGCTTCCTCCACGGCCTTCTCATCGGGCTGGGCCGGCACACTGGCCGCCGTCTTGGCCTCCTTGCCCCGCTTTTTGATCTCCTCGTGCCGCAGGACCGCCTGCCACCAGTGCTCGTCCGTCTGGAACTCGGGGGCACCTGCCTGGAACTTCCTGCCCCATTCCCGAGTGTCCTTGTGGATCGGCTTGTGGCCGTCGCCAGGGACGAGGTAGCGCAGGCCGGCGTCATTGCGGCGGAAGCCCTTGAATAGCAGGGCCAGCGGGCTGTCGTTCTCCGGGTAGCCCGGAGCGCGTTTGGGCTGGAGCGGTGCCACCCCCCGCAGCAACTCTACGGCCGCGAGCCAGCTGCGGTCCCCGTACTCGAAGGCGTCCTTCTGGTAGGTGACGGGGACGTGGTCGAGGTGGATTTCGCCGATGAGACGGCCGCCTTGGTGGGCGAGTTCGACCGGGTACTCGGGCACCTCCTCGTCGCCCTCGCGACCTTCGGGGTTGTTCCAGGTGAAGAGCTGCTTGTCCCAGCGCAGGATCTTCCGGCCATTGCGCAGGAAGTCGATTCCGTACTCGGTCTTGTCGAGGTAACGCTGGACGCCGAGCCAGCCATGGATCCGCCGTTCTCGCACGGTCAGGTTGCCGCTGCCACAGACTGAGCAGACCTCGCCCGAACCGATCTGCCATTCCCCGCAGTCACGGCAGGCGGTCCCGTCCTGGAGCTTTTCGTCGATCTCGATGTAGGCGGGGATCCGCTCTTTGCCGTTGTAGAGCACGTAACGGTCGTCACCCCAGCGGCAGTGGCGGACCGGCTTGACCCTGGTCCCGCCGACATAGAGGTCGAAGGGGTGCTCGGTGAGGATCCACGAGTACACCGACCCCAGGGTGTTGCGGAGCGAGGCACCATTGCGGCGGAGCCACTCGGCGCGCGTTCGGTGAAGGCGGTCGACGATGATCCTCGTGCCGTGCTGGGACGGGTCGCTCTTCGGCTCGGTGATGTCCTTCGCCTCGAAGTCGTCCTTGATCTGGTCGAGGTCGATCTCGACGCCGATCCATTCTGTGTCGCCCGCGCGGGTCGTCAGCACGCGGGTGCGCCTGCCGAGGCGGGCGGTCGAGATGTTGAAGCCCATGCCGAACAGGCCGAGCTTGTCGTGCATGTCGTTCCCGGACCAACCGGCCCGCACCGCGCGCGCCAGCCGGTCGTACGACATGCCCCGCCCGGTGTCGCGGACCTCCAGGACCCCCTTCGGGGACGACGGCAGGGTCACGCTGACCGTGAAGCCGCCCGGCCACTCCGTCCCCGAGCGGAGGATGTCGAGGAAGTCGTCGAAGGGGTTGTCGACGAGTTCGGCCACGCACTGCCACTCGTCGAAGTCGATCTCGCCCAGCATGCTCAGCACGCGGGCGGAAGGGGTGATCTTCACTCCGGCGGAACCCTCCTGGCGGATCGGGACGCTGTCACGGCGGCCGCAGCGTGCGTGGGCACGGCGAAGCCGCCCGACTCTCATGAGCCGAGCGTTCGATCACGAGGGTAGAGGGGATCACTGACAATCCGGCCGGAGTTTGCGAACCCCGAAGAATCGTGTGGCTACCGTGGGTGGGACGAAGGTGTTGAACCCTCATGAACATGGATATCCGGTCGCCGGATGGCGAGGGGAGCGGATGACCGCCGCGGCAGTGGTCTTCTCGCCCACCAGATCCGCGACGCGCTCCGCGGGCGCCCTCAGGGTTTTCGCATTCCAAGGACATCTGGACCTCCTCTTGGCCTGCCAGAAGGCGTTGGTCGTCGCGGCCGTTCTCGGGGCAGTCAGCCGTGCTGGTACCAACGGTCCACGATGACCCGCGACGACACGGGCCCCTCGTGCGGATAGGTCGGCCGTCTACCGCGGTGCTGGCACGGGCCGCGCGGAGACGCCTTAGCACGACACCCGCCCGTGCAACGGCGCCCGGAGAGCCCGGCACGGTGTCATTGCTCGGTTGCCTCGCATCGTGGCCCTCGCCGAGGACGGTGACGCCCACGATCACGCTGGCAGGGGTCGCTCCTCCGCCGGCCCCGTGCCAGTGCCGGAGTCAGATTCCTCGCCCACATCGCTGCAGACCCCTGCGGCAGGATGCCCAGTTCGCCGCTGCGCCCTTCGCCCTAATCCCATCTCTCTCACGCGTGAAAGACTGGGGTGATGATCCGAAGCCCATCCGAAGTCACCGTAGGCGCCGACGGCACGGTTGCCCTGCCCATGAGCATCCTGGTCGAGGCCGGCATTAACCCTGGTGAGACGTTGCTGGCTCACAGCGATGGGGACGGCAGGATCGTCCTGCGGCGTTTGGATGACGCTGTCAGAGACCTGATCAGCGGTCGCTTGCTGTAGCAGCGAGATGTGCTGAGCCGCGCTTTCGCCGGACAGCGTTCTCGATCCGTGTCGCTGCCTGGGCGAGGTCGTCGTGCTCCCAAACGCGGATGACTGTCCAGCCGGCCGCCGCCAGCGTGTCGTTAGTCTCCGTGTCCCTTGCCCTGTTGCCGTTGATCTTCTCCCGCCAGAAGTCCGCGTTCTTCGTGGCGGGCCGGTAGTGCTCCGGGCAGCCATGCCAGAAGCAGCCGTCCACGAATACCGCGATGCGGTCGCCGGGGAAGACGAGATCGGCTCTGCGCCGGACCTCGGCGATTGGTCGGGTGTCGACCCGGTAGCGCATGCCACGGCCATGGAGCAGGCTGCGGAGCATCAGTTCCGGTCTAGTGTTCTTACCGCGGTTGCCGCGCATCGAGGCCCGAACCTCAAGCGAGGACGCGGTCGACTCGGGCGGTAGCGTTTCCTCCGCCAGGAGCCCCTTGGCTCGGGCTTGTCGCCATGCCTCAGCAAGGTTCTTCTTGCGTGAGTCGAACTCGACCTCGCAGACGTACCTCTCCTCGGTCTTGCCGTCCTGTGACCAGCGCAGATAGGCGCGAATGCGTCGTGTGCTCCGGTACAAGCGGAGAGTGATCGAAGCGCGTGCGAGGCGCCCGTCGCCCAGGGCGACGTTGCGTCGATTGCGGCCGCCAGCGGCACGATCTTGCTCAAGTGCTGGCGCGGCCGCGCCAGCACGACGCTTATACGCGCGCTCCTGGGGCAGCCTGTCCTTCCAATGCCCTCCGGCCCCTGTCTGCGGCATGACTCTAGTGTCCCGCCGCGGCCAGGGCGTCGGCGACGGCCTTGGCGAAGAACTCGCCGAGGACGACAGGAACAGCGTTACCCAGTTGCCGCATCTGCTCACCTCGCGGGCCTGAGCCGTGCCATTCGTCCGGGAATGTCATTACTCGGGCGGTCTCGCGCACGGTCATGTAGCGGTGCAAGTAGGTCCAGCCGTCCGGTGACGAGGCGTCGCGAACGCGCTCGTCCAGCAGCATCACTGACTCGCCGCCCGGTACGCCGTGAACGCCGGCCTTGACCGTCTTCGCGGGACGGTCGAGTTCGTTCGGGGTGTGTCCCTTGTAGATGCGGGCTCCAGGCCATCCGATGTGGCCGACGACATCGATCTCTCGCCCGAAATCAAACTTCTCGGAAAGGCGCTCCATGTCGACATGGGGCAGCGCAGGGAGCTTCACGTCCGTGCCATATCCTTGAATGGCGTCGCGCAATGTGCGCCACGGCAAGCAGTCGTCGTCCTTGATCACCTTCGGAAGGCGGGCTCGCACTCGATCGCGGACGTGGTCCTCCACGTCCGGGTGACGCTGCCAGTAAGGTCCGTCCTCATCGCGCATGGATCGGAACAGGGCCGCATCGGAAAATCTTTCCGTCTTGACGTATTTTTCGAAGGCGTCGACGTCCACGCCGAGGTCGGCGCGGAAGGCCACGATCACGACGCGGTTGCGCACCTGCGGAACGCCGTAGTTGGCGGCGTTGACCGGCACCATCACGACCTTGTAGTGATCTGGGTCACTGTCTTCATCGGATAGTTGACCGAGGATACGCGTCAAGTGGGCGTTGTGGTCCTGCCACTTGACCTCGTCGACCCGCTTCTCAAACGGAAGGCGAAGTTCATTCTGAATGTACTGAAAGTACTCCGCGAATGACGGCCGCAGCAGTCCGCGGACGTTTTCGCAGATTACCGCCTTCGGTCGCATCTCCCGGACGGCTTTGAACATGGCGGGGAACATATTGCGCTTGTCCTCGTCGCCCTTGGCGACCCCGCCGGCGCTGAAGGGTTGGCAAGGAGGGCCTCCGGCGAGGATGTCGACCTCGCCCTGGAAGGCGCTCAGGTCGAGGTCGCGCACGTCCCCAGGGTAGAGGGGAGCGGGCTGCCCCGGCTGTGGCGGCTTGGGGTTCTTGTCCTCGGTGCGCTCCAAGCCGTCGACGCCAAGAGTTTTCCGGGCGCTCGCGACGAGTGTCTCGCAGGCCCGGTTGTTGAACTCGTTGAACAGGAGTGGGCGGAAGCCTGCTTGGTGGACCGCCATGGCAAGGCCGCCCCCGCCCGCGAACAGTTCAACGCTGGTCCGTGGCTTCTTTGCTTCTTCAGGCTGGTCAACCATGGGGAAACCATACCGCGGAGTTGGTGATCATGGCGCGTTTTCATTCGAACGAGTCGCCTGTAAGTGAGCAAGGCCATAGGGTTCGTGGTGATCAACGCGGCAGAAGGGGGCCCAAGGGGATGACGCAGGCGGCCAGGTCGGACGGCCGTGGCACCTACCACGACGACTTTCGGCTGAGTATCACCAAGGCCCTTGGCGATCAACTGGCTCAGACGCTGAAGCACCTTGGTCGCGCCCCGCTCGCCGAGCAGTACCTCGCCCGTCTCGACGAGCGGCCCGGCGTATACCAGCTCTACCTCCACGGTGAGTTTGTCTACGTAGGCAAGGCTGACAAGTCGCTGCCCAGTCGACTGGCCAACCATCTGCGGAAGCTCTCGGGCCGGCGCAACATTGACCTCCGCGACGTTACGTTTTCCTGCCTGTACGTCGATGAGGATTTTTCCGCGCTGGCGCCCGAGCAGTTGCTCATAAGCCGCCACAAGGAAGTGGGTAACATACCGTGGAACAACAACGGATTCGGCAATAAGGACCCGGGTCGTCAGCGTGACAGCACGGTTCTGAAGAAGAAGCACTTCGACGTCCTCTTCCCGATCGATCTAGAGCGTCCCGTCGAGGGTCTGGAGCCCGGCCCGATCGCGCTGAGTTCCTTTCTCAAGGCCCTCAAGAGCGGGCTGCCCTACAACTTTCGGTACGCCGAGCCGCCGCGGTCGAAGTCGACCTTCCTGACGGTGTCGCACGCCGGTCTGTCCGCCGACGATGCGTTCCACTTGGTATCCGAGGCGCTTCCAGAGACGTGGCAGATCGCTGCCCTTATGGGGTACGTGATCATGTATCCAGACGCCGGTAATGAGTACAAGAGCGCCTGGCGATATTACCGGTCTGGCAAGGTGGTCGAAACCGAGCCTGAGGCGTCGCCCGAGGAGATCACCCAGGATGATCTCTTCGATCCCGACGAGTGACTGGGGTGCGAGATAGCCGAACGTAGCTGCCCCCACGGGGCCTCCCGCAGACGAGTCGATCACCGATCAGGAAGCCATGTCCGCCGAGTACGCCCCCAAGCGGTTCGACCCTCTGTCGACCGAGCAGATCGCGAATACCATCTGTGAGACCTTCGAGCGGCAACCCCTGGTCTCCATGACCCACGAGATCCCGAGGTTCGAGGGCTCCGGGCTGTACGCCTTGTATTACCGCGGTGCGAGCGTAGATCTGTACCTCCCGCTGGCCACCCTTCAGATCCCTGTCTACGCGGGGCAGGCCCTTTCTAGTAACACCGCCACTGGGGAGAGGGTTCGGGAGCGGTACCCGCTCCATAGCAGGCTCAAGCAACACCGTCTGTCGATCATGGAGGGCGGGCTGCCGATCGCCGAGTTCCGGTTCCGGGCCCTCCTACTGCCTGACGTGCACGCTGATCTGGGAGAGAACGCGCTGAGGGTCGGTTACACGCCGGTCTGGAACAGCAAGCTCAAGGGCTTCGGCAGCAAGGAGCAGGGGGCGACGACCCGCCAGAGCAAGAAGAGCAAGTGGGACACTGTGCATGATGGGCGTCGGCGCACTCATGGTGGCGTTGTCCATGACATCGAGAAGCTGATCGCGGAGGCCGAGGCCCACGTTGCGCGGCAAGTGAGCGACTATGACGAGCTGCCTTGGCCTCATCCTGCTACCGACAGTTACCTCAATCTTGACACCCCGTGAGCTCCGTTGCCCCCAGATGGCACCGAGATAGGTGCCCGGGTCCCCGAGCGAGTCCAGGGTGACGCTATCCAAGCCTCAGGTAACTAGCGCCGTGACCGGCAGTCCTTGCCCTCAGTGCTCGACGCCGAGGCCGGCGATGTTCGCCTCCCTCAGCGGTGGCCGGTTACAAGGTCGGCTCCGAGACGATGGTCGCCCGCGAGTGATGGCCGAGCAGGGCCGAGTCCTCGACAGGCGACGACGGGAATCGCCGAGCTTGGCGACTTTCGATCATGCTGTCCACCTCGTTGCGTGAGCGTGTGGATGTGCGCGGCGGGAGGGGAGCTGCGGCGGGTCGGTGCTTCTAAGATGGGGAGCGCCTCGGCCGTACGGGACTCGCTTGGCCGCCTGTCTCGGACGGCCGAGCGCGTTTCGCGCTCCGCCTGAGCCGGCCGGAAAACTCAGGGGAGGGGGAAAGCCCCGGTTCGATACGATGGCGGCGGCTTGTAGGCCCGTTCCGTCATCACGAGTGACGCCAGTGTGCGATTCGAGCAATCGCGTCGGCTGAAGCCTCCCAACTTGGGTCCGCCGTGGCACTGTCACCGGCGCCGTACGTACGAAATGGAGCATCCGAGGATGGCTCGACACCTGGTCACCAGCGCGCTTCCCTATATCAACGGGATCAAGCACCTGGGCAACATGGTCGGGTCGATGCTTCCGGCGGATGTGTACTCCCGGTACCTCCGCCAGCGCGGTCACGACGTCCTCTACATCTGCGCCACCGACGAGCACGGCACGCCGGCCGAGCTGGCCGCCAAGGAGGCGGGGCTCTCCGTCGCCGAGTTCTGCGCGCAGGCCCACAACGCGCAGAAGGCCGTGTACGACGGCTTCGAGCTGGCCTTCGACTACTTCGGCCGGAGCTCGTCCCAGCAGAACGTCGAGATCACCCAGCACTTCGCGCGCAAGCTCAAGGAGAACGGCTTCATCGAGGAGCGCGCGATCCGGCAGGTGTACTCGCCGGTCGACGGCCGCTTCCTGCCGGACCGGTACGTGGAGGGCACGTGCCCGCACTGCGGCTACGACAAGGCCCGCGGTGACCAGTGCGAGAACTGCACGCGCGTCCTCGACCCGACCGACCTGATCGACCCGCGCTCCGCGATCAGCGGCTCCACGGAGCTGGAGGTCCGCGAGACCAAGCACCTCTTCCTCCTGCAGTCCAAGCTCCAGCACGAGGTCGAGGCGTGGATCGACTCGGTGAGCGAGAAGTGGCCGCACCTGTCCTCGTCGATCGCCCGCAAGTGGCTGACCGAGGGCCTGCACGACCGCGCGATCACCCGTGACCTGGACTGGGGCGTGCCCGTCCCCGCCGACACCTGGCCGGAGCTGGCCGCCGAGGGCAAGGTCTTCTACGTCTGGTTCGACGCGCCGATCGCGTACATCGGCGCGACGAAGGAATGGGGGGACGCTGCCCCGGACGGCGAGAGGCGCGACTGGAAGTCGTGGTGGTACGAGGCCGACGACGTCACCTACACCGAGTTCATGGCGAAGGACAACGTCCCCTTCCACACGGTGATGTTCCCGGCCACCGAGCTGGGTGTCCGTGAGCCGTGGAAGAAGGTCGACTTCGTCAAGGGCTTCAACTGGCTGACGTACTACGGCGGCAAGTTCTCCACCTCCCAGAAGCGCGGCGTCTTCACGGACGAGGCCCTGGAGATCCTCCCCGCGGACTACTGGCGCTACTTCCTGATCGCCAACGCCCCGGAGTCGGACGACTCGTCGTTCACCTGGGAGCACTTCACCGCCACGGTCAACAAGGATCTGGCCGACACCCTCGGCAACTTCGTCAACCGCGTGCTGTCCTTCTCCCGGAAGCGGTTCGGCGACGACGTCCCGGCGGGCAGTGCCGCCGGCGAGGCGGAGGCGAAGCTCGGGGACGAGATCGCGCGTCTGCTGGCCGAGTACGAGGAGCACATGGAGGCGCTCCAGTTCCGCAAGGCCGCCGCAGCTCTGCGCGCCCTGTGGTCCGCCGGCAACTCCTACCTGGAGGAGAAGGCTCCCTGGCTGGAGATCAAGACCGACCCGGACGGTGCCGCGCTGACCCTGCGTACCGCGATGAACCTGATCCACCTGTACGCGGTCGTCTCCGAGCCCTTCATCCCGGCCTCGGCCGCCGCCATGCGCGGGGCCTTCGCCCTGGAGAACGACACCGCGACCTGGGTGACCGCCGAGCAGGCCAAGTCCCTGGACGCCGTCCCGGCCGGCACCCCGTTCACCGTACCGCCGGTGCTTTTCGCGAAGATCACGGAGGAGGACCTGGAGTCCTACCGGGCGCGCTTCGGCGGTTCCCCGGACGCCTGACCGTGTCTCCTCAAGCTGTCCCGTTCGTTCGTGCCGGATGACGTCCGACCGTGCCGCGTGCTGCTGTTCTGCCTATCAGTGTCCACCCGATCCCATGGTCAGTCCGACCTGTGGCTGCGACAGTGCTGTCCGCTCTCACGAGGCTCAACGTCAGTACGGCGACCGGCATCCGGCGAATTGCCGGATCGCCGGTTCTGGCGCCACGCCCTCACCGAGCACACGAGACCTCTGAGGGATGACCTCGGAGCGGGGTCTGATGGGGATTCTTGAAAACAGCCGGGCGTATTCCTCGCCTCACTTGGTCGAGCCCTCAAGAGAGTGGGGAGGCCCGGCGAGCGTCGGGTCCGATGAGTGTTACATCAGGCTTTGGCGCCGGCCATGCCGCTGGTTACGACAATCGCGGCCACGTCGCCAGTCTTGGTGCGGCCCAACCAGACGACGCCGCCGGACTCAGCCTCGAACGTGACCAGATCGGCTTGTTGCGACTCGTCGCGTACCCGCTCGCACCCGTTGGTGAGCTGTTCAGTGTCGCGCGGCACTGGGCTGCCGTCCACGTACGCACGAAACGGCGCGGACAAGGTCGTCCATGCACCTGCGTCGGCGAAGCAGCCAACATTGGCGTCGGCGCCGAAGCGGGGCTCCTCGCCTGGCTGAAGCCGGTCGATATCGTCTTCGACACTCAGGCCCATCTCCCATCCGACCACAGGGTCGTCGCTGATGCACAGGCGCGTCGCGGCACACTCAGTGCCATCGAAGTACTCGCCGAAGAACTCGTAGGGGCCCGCCGTCCACGCGATCTCCACTCTGTAGACGCCCGGGGGGATCGTCACCGCCAGCTCTCGCGGGGGCCTCGTCGGCAGACCTCTCTCGTATCTCCAGACGTCGTCGTCATCGCACGGCGCATCGACGACAAGACGGCCGCTGGGTACGCGCATGGTGGTCACCTCCTCGACCCTCGTCACGACGACAGGCGTTGTCGGATCGTCGTACGCCGTCCCCAGTTGAGCGCCGGGCGTGAAAGCCGCCTCTAGGTACCAAGTGGCCTCAGGCCCGGCTGCCAGTCGAGCGTCCCCGACCCACTCCATGTCTCACCCCTCCTCGCCGCCCGGCCGGACGGTCAACCGAAACATACGTGGGGCCGCTGACACCCAAGTGCTGGCTGCCCGGCAGGGCAACGTGCTGGGCAGCCAGACCATAGGCCAGACGATGGTTCGCCTGGGGATTTGCGAGGAGCGACTCTGAGGACATGTGAGCACAGGGTGGGGAGATTCAAATGTCTCCGACAGGCCCGTCGCTCGCGCACAGGGCTGCCCTCTTACGGTCGCCTCCAGGTCCAACGAGCTGCCGTCGAATGCCTGCCACCTGCGGACCACCCGGCGGGCTCTCCCGCACGAGGCCGATCGAGTGTCGGCGTTGATCAGCAAGGCTGCGGAAGCTGGCGGAGAGCGACGGCCTATTGCAGCTTCTGTCGCCAGGCGTGTCGTGGCGCGGTCGACGCGAGGGCGTCCAGCAGCCAAGCCCGCTGGTCGCTGTCCAGCAGTGGCAGGACCGCCTCGAAGTCCACCTCGTCCTTTTCCCTGGTGTGCTTCACCTTGTAGAAGAGCTGTACCTCAGGGGCGAGGTATGGGGTGCCATCCGCGGCGACGCGGCTGAGACGCGCCAGCGGCATCCGCACACGCCGGTCGCGCCTCGACACCCATTCATCTCCGACGGCCTCGTCGAGCATGAGCTGCACTGACCACGGCGCGTCCGGCGTTCGGCGACACCAGATGTCATGGAGGGGCTCTTCGAGGACCTCGCCATACCGCCATACGCGAAGTTCGCCGGTACCTGGTGGGTCTGCGACGTGGAGATCCCAGCCTGAGAGGCTCTCCTGGACTTGTGTCTGATCGCGCCGCAGCACGAGAACGTCAAGGTCTCCATGCGTCCGCAGCTCACGCCCAACGGCAAGTTCGATCGCACGACCGCCTGCAACCCACCACGGAAAGCCGACACCCTTGAACAGCTGTACCAGTTCGCTGGTTTGAGCGGGGCTCCACTCGCCAGGATCGTTGCTTGTCACGAAGTCATCCTGTCAGCAGAGCGACAAGCCGGCAGCTATCACTGGTGAATGTCGGTGCCTCTGTCGCGATAGCGCCGCCCCCGAGCGCCCCCGTCAGATTGCCCCTTCAGACGTATCCTCCGAACGTGGCGAACTGCGAAGTGAACTGGGCGTACAACCTGGCAGGTGGGCTGCTGGCCGAGAGTCTGCCGCGTAGATGGGCGCACACGCAGGGCGTTGCCGCGTGTGCCCGACGGCTCGCGCCACTCATGCGGGAGGAGGCCGGGGTCCTGGAGGCGGCGGCGGTGCTCCATGACATCGGATACGCGCCGCCGCTCGTCGATACCGGCTTTCACCCTCTCGACGGTGCGCGCCATCTGCGGGAGGTCCGGAGCGCGCCTGAGCGCGTGGTGCGTCTGGTGGCGAACCACTCCTTCGCGCTGTTGGAGGCGGAGGAGCGTGGGCTCCGCATGGAGCTGGCTGAAGAGTTTCCGTTGCTGGATGATCCGCTGCTTGTAAACGCGCTGGTGTACTGCGACATGACCACGACACCTGACGGCGGGCGTACGACGTCGGAGGAGCGGGTGGGCGAGATCCTCGGCCGCTATGGCGAGGACAGTGTCGTGGGGCGGTTCATCCGCCGGGCCGCCCCCGCGATCCACAGCAGCGTGGAGCGCGTCAGGGCGGCCGCGGTTGAAGCAGACGTCGTGCTTTGAAAGGGCTATCCCAGGTACGGGTAGTCGCCGGCTAGGTAGTGACCGAGCTGTTCGTGCATGCTCGGGTGGATGTCGAGCTCACCGAAGTCCTCTGGGCGGACCCAGCGAACTCCGTCCGCCTCCTCGTTGACCGTGGGCTTCCCGCCGACCGGGCGGCCGATGTACACGGCCTCGTACTGCTGCCTAATCTCCCCGTCGGTGTACTCGATGATGTGCTCCGGATTGGAGTAGACGCCGAGGAAGCCGGTGACCTCCGCGACAATGCCTGTCTCCTCCTCGCACTCGCGGACCGCGCATTGCGCGGGACTCTCTCCTATGTCCTGGGCGCCGCCGGGCAGGGCCCACTGGCCGGTGTCGCGCCGCCGCTGCAGCAGGATGGCGCCGTCATCGTTGACGACGAGCATGTTGCTCGCGGGGATCAGGGTGTTGGCCTTGGGGGCCTTGGGGTCGTGGTAGTACTCAGTCCTGCCCACGGTGGTGCTGCTCCTGACTATCGGGCGCCCAGGGGCGCGCGGATGACCAGACGGCGTCAAAGCTCTCGCCATACCGCTCAAACCATTCGGCGTTGGTCGTGCGCCTGAGCTGGAGGAGCGGATTCGCGCTGGCCGGCTGGCCCCAGATGTGGGGGTTGATCAAGAGGTGGTCGTCGTAGCGGAAGATCGAGTTGTAGAGCGTCGTGTCGTGGAGGCGCACCTCACAGCCTGGATGGCCCACGAGATCGCGGTAGTAAGTGAGCGAGGCCCTGATCTTGGCAGCCAGTGCGTCGCCGATGCCTTCCTCGCGGCCACGGATCCGTACGGCGTCACCATCCGGATCGCCGAAGCAGAGCCGCACGCGCACGCCGGCCTGCGCTCGTTCCTGGAGCATGCGTGCGATGTGCGGGTTCGTCTGGGCGAAGAAGGTGCCGGAGAACACCAGAACGTCTACCTGTTTCATCGCCCCTAACAGCAGGGACATCCAGACGTCGCGCGGCACGCTCGCCCTGTTCGGATAGGTGTCGACGAGTTCCGACTGGGTGGCGCCCAGCCGTGGTGTTCGCTGTCCCGCTTCCGGCCAGAGGTACGTCTCATCAACCCGGAGCAGGTTGGCGACGGTCCAGCGGTGTCGGCGGTGGGGCACACGGCCGGCTATCCATCGGCTGGCGGTCTTGGGATCGACCGCACAGGCTTCGGCCACCTCATCCACGGTCAGCCCGCGTTGCACGAGTGCGGAACGAAGTCGCTCATTCACTCAGGCAACCCAACCGGACAGAACGGCCAGGCCGCAAGGGCGTCGGGCGTTGTCGTGCGGTCATGGCCGGAATTGGCTGTCGGCTTACGCTGATCCTGTGCCACTCATCGTGCTCTGGGACATCGACCACACGCTCATCGAGAACTCCGGCGTGAGCAAGGAGATCTACGCGGCGGCCTTCTCTGCCGCCACTGGCCATGCCGCTGTCCGGCCTGCCCGTACGGAAGGCAGAACCGACCGTCTGATCCTCGCCGAGATGTTCCGGGACCATGATGTGAGTGCCCCGGCGTGGGAGAAAGTCCTTCAAGCGCTTACGGCGGCTGGCGCGGCGCGTGAGGCTGACCTGGCTCTACGGGGCCGTGCTCTTCCCGGTGCGCGCGAGGCCCTTGGCGCGGTCGCCGCCGAGCCTGGCATGGTTTCGTCGGTCCTCACCGGGAACATCTACGCCAACGCCCGCGTGAAGCTGCGCGCCTTCGGCCTGGACATGCTCCTCGACATGGAGTGCGGGGCCTACGGTGCGGACGCGACAGACCGCGCGGCCCTGGTCGAGGTCGCTCGCGACCGTGTCCGTACGGCTCACGGCCTTCCCAAGGACACGCCCGTCGTCCTGGTCGGCGACACCCCTCGTGACGTTCGTGCCGGCCTCGACTCTAAGGCGCACGTCGTCGCGGTGGCCTCTGGCATTCACAGCGCTGACGAACTGCGTGAAGCCGGAGCCACTGCTGTGCTTCCTGACCTGGTGGACGTTCCGGCTCTGATGCGCCACCTGCGATCGCTGGCTCCCCGCGTCACGTAAAACGTCCCAGGACGTCCCGCAGAAGTCCCGGGACGAGGTTCGGCGTCCCGTCGGCCGACGGCAGTCTCGTTCCTGCCGTCGGCGGTGGGCTCCCCCTCGGGCCGCCGACGCGCTATCCGATCTCTCCTCCCTCCTGGATGGAGTAAGCGCATGACGGCTTTACTCGGCGGACAGACCAGCGCGACCTCCACGCTCGGAGAGGTGGAGCGGCTCGCGGTGCGGTACCGCGTACCGGTCGAAGACGCGTTGCTTATCGCGATCAACCTCCATGGCATCGACTCGGACCTGCCGCGTCACCGGGCCCGCGTTCAGGTGAGGCTGGAGAGCGCGCCGACGATGCCGTGGCAGCTCATCGTTCCGCTGAACGCTGCCGGCTCCCCGTTCCGGCTCAAGGATGGGCAGCTGCTGCTGGGCGGAGTCTCCTTCGCCACCGTCGAGCGCGTTGACGCGGACGAGGCGGTGGGCGGGTATTTCCGAAACGGCGGCACCGCCGCGACGCTCAATCCGAACGCCCGCAGTCGGTGTGTGGGCTGTGCCTTCTGCCCCAACACCCTTGAGGCCGCAGCGGATCCGCGGCTCTCCGAGGAGAGAGACCTTCGCGAGCTGCTGGCGGCGCTGCTGGAACAGCACCCGCGGCACGATCTGAGGGAGCTCCGCGAGGTGACCGTATCGACTGGTTGCTTCGAGCGGGAGCTTGCGGCGGTCGACCACGTGCGCGCGCTGCGGACCGTTCTGGCCGAGTACGGCATCGAGGCGCGCATCGGCTTCCTGACCTCCGTACTCCGGTCCCAGGAGGCTTTCGACGTTCTCGCCGCGGAGGCCACACCCTTCGTCCTGCGGCTGACTGCGGAGTGCTTCACCCGCCGGGACCTGTTGCTGAAGGCCAGCAAGGCCAACCTGGCCACACCGCAGATGCCGGAAGTGCTCAAGCGTGCCTTGGCTGCCGGCCACGGCACGTCGTTCACCTACATAGTGGGGCTGGACGACATCGACGCACTCCGCGCAGGCGTCGGCGTGCTCAACCCGTACGTCACAGAGTTCCCCAACTTCCAGGTCTACCAGGCGCACAACTCCGTCATGGCCGGCCTGCGAACCCCCGGCGCACGCGACCTGGAGTACTACTTGCGTGCCCGCGTGGTGATCGAGGAGATCACCGGGCCGTCCGGGCTTCGCCCGGCGGCATGGGAGTGCTACCGCCCCCTGTGGTACTTCACCTTCGCCGGCGAAGCCTTGGTCACGGCGTGATGTCCGATACCGCCACGCTGGCTGACGCCTTGTGGAGGGCCACCTGCTACGCGTCGGTGTGCCAGCTCCATCTGCGGGACAACGTCCTGCTCAATCGGCCGCTGACCACCCAGCACGTGAAGGAGCGCCCGTCCGGTCACTGGGGAACCGCGCCCGGCACCGCGTGGGCCCTGTCGCACCTTGCCCTGACGGCAGGGCTCCTCGATCACAGGGTTGAGCTGGTGCCGCTCCTCGGCGCCGGACATGCCGGCGTCGTCCAGCTCGCTGCTGCCTGGGTGACAGGCGAGCTCGGCAAGCTCCGGCCACAGTTCAGCCCGGACGCCGAGGGCCTCCGACGGCTGGCCCAGGCGTTTCCCGACGTGGACGGAATGGGCGCCGAGGTCACTCCCGCGCTTCCCGCCGGAGCTTTCCTCGGTGGCCGCCTCGGCGGTTGCCTTCCCTTCGCACAAGGAGCCGCCCTCGACTCGCCGGGCAAGATCGCCGTTCCCGTCATCGGGGACGGCGAGTGCGAGACCCCCACGACCGCGGCGAGCTGGCTGGCGCAGAGGCTCCTTCCTGGCAGTTCCGTCCTTCCCCTGGTGCACCTGAACGGTTTTCGCATGGGCGGGCGGTCCCTTCTCGGCGCGATGGACGACGAGGCGCTTCGGTCGTACTTCAGGGGCCTGGGGTGGGAAGCAAGAGTGGTGCACGTCACGGCCGGCTCTCAGTCGGACCACGTCGCTTTCCAGACAGCGCTGTGGGAAGCGCTGGAGTCGACGCTCGACGATCGCCCCACGGCCCTGGTCTTGCGCTGCGTGAAGGGATGGGGCGGACCTGCGTCCCTCGGCGGCCGTGATCTCCTGGGCACCCCTGACCTGCACAAGACGCCCCTGGTCAGCCCGCGCAGCGAGCCGGAACAGATGATGCGGCTGGCTCACTGGCTGGCGTCCTACCAGCCGGCGGACCTCTTCGGCGATGACGGGCGGGCGAAAGGCCAGCTTGCGGATGCTGTCGCTGAGGCCCGCTGGTGCTCTTTCGCTCCGGCCGAACCGCCTCGGGCAGGGAGACCCACCATGGCGCCCAGCACTCGTGCCGCCACGTTCACCGACGCCGTCACCGGCGTCGTTCGGAGACACGCAGCACGCGGAGACTTCCTGCTCCTCAGCCCGGACGAACTGGCCTCCAACCGGCTCGCCGAACTCGCCGACGAGCACTGGGCGCACGAATTGCTGGCAGAGGAGGTCCTGTTGGAGTGGCTGGCCGGATGGACGGCGAGCGGACGTCGAGGCGCGCTGGTCTCGTACGAGGCATTCGCCCCGCTGCTCACCAGCGGTCTGGTGGGACACATCAAGCAGCGGCGGCTCGATGGTGCGAGGGAGCTGCCCAGCCTCAACCTGCTGCTCACCTCGTACGGCTGGCACAACGTCCACACCCACGGTGACCCCTCCCTCGCCACAGCGCTCTTGGCCCTGCGCGCTCCCGCCGTCCGCGTGCTGACCCCCGCTGACCCAACGAGAACAGCCGCTGCCCTGGACGAAGTCTTGGACTCCCTCGATGGCGTCAACCTCGTCGTCGCCGGCAAGCACAGCCGTACCGCTCATCCTGTCGGAACGATCGCCGAGGAACACAGGCGTGGCCTGGCCGTGTGGCCGCATCTCAGCGACGAGGGCGAACCGGACCTGACCATCGTCACAGCCGGGGATATCCCGGCCGCTGTTGCCGCCGACGCGGTGGACCACGTCCGAGACCGCCACCGATGCCGCGTCCGGGTGGTGAACCTCCTGGACCTCACCGTCCTCGGCGATCCCACTCTGTGGCCACGAGGACTGAGTGACCAGGAGATCGACCTCTACCTGGGCGGCCACGCCCCGGTCCTTGTCCTCACTCTCGGACACCCGGCCGCCGTCTGGGGACTGCTGTCGGGACGGCTGCGCCGCCCTGTCGATGTCATCGGCTGGCAAGAACCGGCAGGACCCATGCCGCAGCGGCAGCTGGCCCGCTCGTTAGGGATGGACCGCGCGGGGGTGGCGCATGCCGTCGGCCCCCTCATGGCCTCACGTGAGGTGGTCCGATGAGCCCGTGGGGCGTGGAAAACGTGGAGGTCATGGAGGCAGAGCAGCCTGTGGCGCCCGGAGATGACGCTTACTTCGTGGTCGTCCATGGCGCTGGAGGGGCCGGTTCGTACGGTCCGATCGGCGAGCGGATCGGACGCTACGTGAGGGACACGCTGGCGGCCGAGGTGAAAGGAGCACGGATCGCGGACCACGCGGGGCTGCTGGACCGGCTGCGCGCGGTGGCTCGCACGAACCCGTCGGACATCGCCTCATGGGCGGTCGGCGCGGTCGACTGCGCGGCCTGGGATCTGCACGGTCGGCTCACCTCACGTTCCGTGGCCGATCTCCTGGCTGCGCCGGAGCCGCGTTCGACCGTGCCGGCTTACGCGTCGTGGCTCTCCCAGAACCTCACCGGCGTCGACAACCTTGACGTGCTGCGCGACGTCGCGGCGGCTGGCTGGAGGTTCACCAAATGGGGGCTCCGCCGTGATCCGGCCGAGTCACCGGGGCAGGCAGCCACGAGCATGGCACGGGCGGTGGAGCGCTGCTCTCAGGCCGTCGGCTCACCGCTGGCCGTTGACGCTGTCGGCACCTGGACTCCATCAGTGGCCATGGCGTTCGCGCAGAGCTGCGATCCCTCGTACCTGCTGTGGCTGGAGGACCCGCTGCCGCAGCACGACCTGGACATGTACGAGCTCCTCGCGGCAACACGGATGCCGCTGGCCGTCGGGGAGCGCGCGCATTGCGACGAAGACGCCACGGGGCTCATCCAGTACGTCAGACCGAGTGCTCTGACTCTGGACGTCGTCGGCTGCGGCGGTCTGACCCGGGCGACGCAGATCCTCGCCGTCGCCCGCTCCCAGGACGTCCCCATATACCCGCACGGGCGCTCACTCCTGCCCGGCCTCCACCTCGCGGCCGCTTTCCCCGACGCCGTACCAGCCGTCGAGTACCGACTCCAGTGGGAGCCCGGACGCCAACGCCTCTACGCCGAACCCCTTCGGCCCGAGGACGGACACATCCGCCTGCCGGACTCCCCAGGTCTCGGCACGACCCCGAGGAGCACCACATGCCCGGCACAACGATGACCGCTCGCGTCGACGGCACGGTCCGCCACAGCGCGGACGGCCCGCTGCTGGTGCTGTCCCAGCGGCTCGACGGGCATGACACCTTCCTGTCCGGGAGCCTCGACATCGGAGGGAGCGCGCTCCCGGTGCGCATCCTGACCCTGGACGATGTCACCGTGCTGCGCCCGGCGGGCAGCCTCCCCGCACTGGCGGAAGGTACGCGGTGGCAGGGGACACTCCACCTGCCGCATGGGATGCGCCCGCGCAGTGTTCCCCCGGACCTCCGTGAGGCCGCCACTCAGGAGGGGAGATCCCTGAACACGCTCGACGAAGCGGAGCTGCGCTACGTCCTCACCTTCCTCTCCGAGGCCACGACCACCACCATCCGGCAGGCCCGGATCCGGGCCATCGTCTCCGCCCTGCCGACCACCATGAGGAGCCCCCAGTGACCCCGGCGCAACCCACACTCCTGGTCACCGTCGATGTCGGTGGAACCCTTGGAACGGCCGACGGGCCCGGCCTGACCATGCGGCTGGCCGACGCGTCCCCGCTACCGGCGGCACGCGCACGCGAGATCATGCGGGCCGGCCTCCATACGCGTCCATCCCTCACGGAATCCGTGGTGACCGAGGTATGCGAGGCGCTGCAGGTCCCGCCGGAAGCCTTCCCCCGCGATCTTCCGCCCGCCCCGTTCAGGCTCTTCCCGCGCACGATGGAGGCACTGGAGCGGATCAGCACCGTGGCGACCGTGGTCACGCTGTCGAACGTCACCTGCGTGGACGCGGACACCGACGGGCTGCGCGCCCTCCTCTCGCCGTGGGTCAGCGACTTCTTCCCCTCCTGCCGCATCGGCCACACCAAGCCCGACCCACGCGCCTTCCACACCGTGGCCGAGCACTTCGGTACCGCCCCCGGTGGCCTGATCCATGTCGGCGACGACTGGGCCTGCGACATCGTGGGTGCCATCGAAGCCGGTGCCAGGGCCGTGTGGATATCACGCGGACGGAAGGTTCCCGACGAATCCCTGGTCGTTGACCACGGTGTGCTCGTCGCCCACGACCTGGCGGCGGCCGCCACGCACATCCAGCACCTCGCAGCACGGAGCGACACATGAGCCTCTTCACCGGAACCGCCACCTACTACCGCCAGTTCCGCCCCGGCATCCCCCAGGACGTCGCCGCAGTCCTCGACCGCGCCACCCCGGTACGAACGGATGGCCCGCGACGGCTCCTGGACGTCGGCACGGGCACCGGACTCGTCGTCGAGGCGCTGCTGGACAGGTTCGACGACATCATTGCCGCCGACAACGACGCCGACATGCTGGCCACCGCGGAGTCGGCACTCCGTCCGAAGCTGCCCGAGGGCTCCCGCCTCACGCTCGTGGAGAGCACCGCCGAGGACTTCGTCCCGCCCGCCGGCTGGAAGGCCGACCTCGTGACGATCTGCCGCGCGTTCCACTGGCTCGACCAGGCTGCCGTACTGCGCCTTCTGGACAGTCAGGTCGCCCCGGACGGCGTGGTCGCGATCTTTGGCGACAACAGCTTCTGGGCCGCCGGCAGTCCTTGGAAGGAGGCGATCCGCGACGTGATCAAGACGTTCCTCGGCGAGGAACGCCGCGCGGGCTCCGGCACCTTCCAGCACCACAACCGCCCGTACAGCGAGATCATGGAAGAGTCGCCCTTCAACCAGGTTGAAGAGTTCCGCGTACCCGTCCAGCGCACCTGGACCACTGGGAGCATCCTCGGCTACCTCTACTCCACCTCCTTCGCAGCACCCCACCTCTTCGGTGACCGGCTGGAGGAGTTCGAGACGGCGGTGAAGAACCGGCTCACCGAGTTCAGCGACAACGACACCTTCCCCGAGGACAACGAATTCCTCATCCGCATCGGGCGGCGGAGTAAGACGTGACGGCGGCCGACGGAGACGGACGGTCGTACGGGAAGCTGACAACACCCCGTGTCGCGGCCGAGCTGAACGAGTGGTCCACCCTCTGTCTGCCGGTGGGGTCGCTCGAACAGCACGGCACTCATCTGCCGCTCGACACCGATACCGTCATCGCCGAGCGCTTCGCGCTTCGCCTGGCCGCACACGTGGCGGATCGGCACGACCTCTGGGTCGTGCCGCCCGTTCCCTATGGCCTCTCCCCGGAGCACGCCTGGGCGCCAGGCACCGTGACCTTGGACATCCCGCTGTACGCCAGCCTCATCACGGCGCTCGTCGGTGAGTACCGCCGCGCTACACCTGTCCGGACTGTGCTCCTCGTCAACGGTCACGGCGGCAATCGGGGCGTTCTTGAGGGCCTGGTGCACCAGCTCCGGCACACCCACGACGTGGCCATCTGCGCGCTTCACCCGAGCACCCTCGCCGCCGGCCAGGTCACGGTCGACAGCGAACTGCCCGAGGTCCATGCGGGCATCCGCGAGACCTCCCTCATGCTCGCCCTCGCCCCTGAGCATGTACGGCTGGACCTCCTCCCTGCCGGGGCGCGCCCGGATCCCGGCCAGCGGGATGCGATCCAACGCCTCGTACTCGATCGAGGTGCCACGTGGCCCTGGACCTCCGACGACCCCGCGCTCTCCACCCACGGGGTCATCGGAGGCGACCCACGCAAGGCCAGCGTCGAACTCGGCGAGGAGCTCATCACCGCCGCCCTGAGCGCCGGCGCGGACATCATCGACCGGCTTGTCCCGCCTGGCGCAAACGGACCGATCACCTTACGGAGGACCCCATGCCCTTCACAGCTGAGGAGAAGGCCACATTCAAACGGGACGGTGTCCTCATACGCCGAGGACTGGTCGCCCCGAACCTGACCAGGCGCGCCACCTCCCTCATCGACACCTGGTACCGCGAGCGCCTCGACCCCGAGGACATCCCCGCGTACTCGCAGCGCACCTTCGCCCCGGAACTGGGCAACCACCCCGACGTCCTCGCGCTCTACACGAAAACCGAAGCCGCGACGCTCGCCTGTGACCTCCTTGGCGAGACCTCTCCTATTTCCACCACCCAGATCCAGATCCGCGTCCCTGAATCCGAACTCCCTGGTGCGCAGCCCGAGAAGGCCATGCACGTCGACGGAGTCTCCTGCCCCCACCTCGACCCCCAGGAACTGCGCACATTCTCCCTACTCATCGGCGTCGTCCTGTCCGACATCAACGACCCCCAAGACGGCGCGCTGCGCTACATGCCCGGCGGACACCGCACGATGGCCCAGTGGTTCAGCGATCAGCGGTCGCTCGGGATAACGGAACAGGTCCCGCCGGAGATCGACTGCCAGGACGGTGTCTCCTTCCTCGGCGCACCCGGGGACGTACTCCTGATGCATCACCTCGTCCCCCACACCGTCGGACGGAACTTCGCGCCGTTACCCAGGGTGATGGCGTACTTCCGGGTCTCCCACCCGGACCACTCCAGCCGCCGGCTCGAAGCCCTCCGCGACCCCTGGCTCGACTACCCGCCCCTCGCGTCCATTCCCTCCTACCCGGCCAGCCAGGAGTAGACCCATGCAGATCATCACGCCCCAGGACGTCGACCTCGCCGCCCGAGCGATCGAGTCCGGAGAACTCGTCATCGTCCCGACAAGCCGCTGGTACATGATCTGCGCCGACGCCAGCAACGCCCAGGCATGCGACAGCATCTTCAAGGGCAAACGCCGTCCTGGCGCCAAGTCCCTCGCCTACGTCGCCCCCTCCCTGGCCTCCTGCCAGGAGCACTTCGAGCTCAGTGCCGAGGCCGAACGGCTCGCCACCATGTTCTGGCCGGGCGACCTCGCGTTGCTCCTACCGTGGCGGAGTTCGGAGGACGCCGCCCGGCACACGGCGGTCGGCTCACCAGCGCTCACCACGGTGGCCCCCGGCGTCCTCGGAGCGCTGGCGTCAGAGGCTAAGGTGCCGGTCGCCGCAACCACAGCCAACATCTCTGGCGACGCCGGCCCGGCCGACCTGGGGCCGGCCGTGACCATCGAAGAGGTCCACGACTTCCTCGCGGCCTCCGGCCTCACGCCCTCCGTCATCGTCGACGGCGGTGTGTGCCCCGCCGCCAACCACATGACCATCGTCGACTGCTTCACCCCTGAGGCGAAGCTGGTTCGCACGGGCCTCGTCCACCAACGAGCCGTATCAGCGGCCCTCGGTCGGGAGATTCAACGTGCCTGATGGCTCGGTCACTCCATGGCAAAAGCACTCCGGAGCGACTGCTGTTGACGCCCAAAGTGTCTGAGTCGCTCGCCGTGACCAGGATCACGTTGCCTCTCCTTGCCGTCCGATCCGGCCATGGCCGACTCGCGCCCTTCTCGTTCTGCCTCGGGCTGCTCAGACTGCGTACGCGGATCTGTGGGGGAGGGTTTCGATCGTGACCGGGCGTGGACGGGGTACGGCTGCTCGCAGGAGGCGAGCGGCGCGGCTGAAGTCGGTGGCGGTGGGCAGTGGCCTGGTGCTGGTCCTACTGGTGGTCTTCTGGTCAGTTGTGTGGCCATACGTCACGGGCGCTGCGCTTCTTGGCGGCGTCGCAGCGGCGGGATGGTGGCTGTGGCGTACGGACCGGCTCGTGCGTGGGCGGGACCGTCTCTGGCGGCAGGAAGAGGCTGTGAAGGCCGGTCGTCGGACACTCGCCGAGGTGGACTCGATGACCGGCACCGAGTTCGAGGATCTGGTGGCAAGCCTGTGCCGACGGGATGGGTGCACCGACGTCCGGCGGGTGGGCGGTGCGAACGACAACGGCGCCGACGTCGTCGGGCGACTGCCGGACGGCCGGAGCGTGGTGATCCAGTGCAAGCGCTATGCGCCGACCAGCACTATCGCGAGCCGTGAGCTGCGCGATCTGTTGGGCGCCAAGGTGCACTTCGGGGCCGACCTGGCGGTGTTCGTCACGACCACGCGGTTCAGCCGTCCCTCAGAGAGGTTTGCGCTGCAGCACGGAATCCTCGCCGTGCACCGTGCTCACTTTGGGGCTGTGGAACAACGGGGTTTCACTACTGTCCCTGAGCGAGGTGAACGGCCACGGGCAGGGCGACTTCCGCCACCGAGCTCGCTGGAAGCAGGCGTATGAGAAGTGACCGGCCTTGGGGAGGGACGAGGTTGCATCAGCGCCAGAAAGTCACGACACCCGCTGGCGCTCCGATCGCGCCCACCGGCGTGGTGGGCGGGCTGCTCCGGCCCGGAGCCGTCTGCCGAGGTCATCCAGTTGGCCGACCGTGTCGGCATTGATGACGGCGTTGATGCCGAACGGGGCGAGAGGACCGAGCAACCGCGCCGCCTGAACCACGGCCGCGAACGGTCTGCTGCGGAGCCGCTCGTAGGTGGCTCCGACCCCGTCGACTGACAGACGTACGAAGTGCACGGCCGCGCGCGGGGATTCGACGAGTTCGGGTGTGAGCCGGTGTCCATGGGTCGTAAAGGTCACCGCCATGGACGTGGACTGGGCTATGTCCGAACACAGTTGGGCGAAGCGTCGGTACGCGGTCGGTTCCCCGCCTCCGAAGCCGACACCGAGGCACCCAGCTGCATCGAGTTCGACCGCCCATGCCAGCACACGCTCCCTGTCGAGCGCGGCGGCGTGCTTGGGCGCATAGCAGTAGGGGCAGTGGAGCTCGCAGGCGTTAGTCAGCGCGACGGACAGGTACTGCGGAGCACGAGAGAATCGCTCAGCGGGAACAGGCACCTCGTCGAGCAGCACGTTCATCCCGGAGACGCGGTCGAACAAGTGAACGCCAGATGCGGACATGCGAATCTTGCACCTCATCGGCAGAATGATGTCACCGCTGGCGGTGATGACGGGGCGGGGCCGGGCAGGGGCGTGGGCGTCTTGCCCTCAGCGCGGCGTCGGGTGCGTCGCGGCTGGGACAACGCAGTGCTACCGGGGCCTTCCACTGCGTAACGGCGAAGGAGTCCGCAGTGATGGGGAGTCGGCTGCGCGCCGCGAAGGGTGCCTCTTGCGGACTCGTCAGCCTTCGGTCCTGCCCGGGCGGGGCTTAAGCCTCGGCTTCACAGACGCGTAGGCGGGCGGCCACCCCAGGCGTGTCCTCGCGAAAGGTCGCCGATTTGCCGCCTGGGGGAGCCCGATCAAAATCTTCTCCCAGATTTCTCCCAAACGATCTTTGGCAACGAATCAGGGGCCTGATCCGTGTGTGGATCAGGCCCCAGACCTGGTACTTCTCTGTCGGGGTGGCGGGATTTGAACCCACGACCTCTTCGTCCCGAACGAAGCGCGCTGCCAAGCTGCGCTACACCCCGATGTCACCGTGTGTCCCGGCGACGTCGTTTACTTTAGCCCACCGGCGCCCTGAGGCGAAATCCGGTTTCGCGGCCACGAGGCGGCGGCGTGGGGGCGGAGGCCGTCGTGCTGGGAGCACATGGTGGACGAGGCCGGCGTGATGGCCCCGTCGGCCGTGCCCTGGCCGGAAGGGGCGGGCGGGCCGGCAGGGCGGGGCGGGGCGGACACGAGCAGTGGCTGGCTCTGGATCGTGACGTAGGTGGGCATCCGCCCAGGCTGCCCGGGCTACCCAGGCTGCCCGGGCTGCCCGGGAACAGGGCGATGGCCATCCCCGGTGACCGCCGCCGCCGCGATCAGGACGCGGAAGGCGGCGGCATGCGGGCGGCGGACCGGCGGGACGACCGCCGATGCGGGCATGCGCGCCGAAACGGGGGAGTCGTCACTCCACCGACCGGGGGGAAGCGATCAGTCCCGGGCGGTCAGGGTCAGCAGCGTCGCCTCGGGCGGGCAGGCGAAGCGGATGGGGGTGTAGCGGTTGGTGCCGCAGCCCGCCGAGACGTGGAGGTACGCGGTGTTGCCGCCGGCGCGGTGGGTCGAGAGGCCCTTGACGCGCTCGGTGTCCAGGTCGCAGTTGGTGACCAGCGCCCCGTAGAAGGGGACGCACAGCTGCCCGCCGTGCGTGTGGCCCGCCAGGATCAGGGGGTAGCCGTCGGCGGTGAAGGCGTCCAGGGAGCGCAGGTACGGGGCGTGGACGACGGCCAGCGACAGGTCGGCGTCCGGCTCGGGGCCGCCGGCGACCCTGTCGTACCGGTCCCGCTTGATGTGCGGGTCGTCCAGGCCGGTGAAGGCCAGCTCCAGGCCCTCCAGCTTGAGGCGGCCACGCGTGTTGGTGAGGTTCAGCCAGCCCGCCGTGTCGAAGCTGTCGCGGATCTCCTCCCACGGGTTGTGCACGGCTCCCACGGCCGGCGCGTTGCCGTTCAGGCCATGCCGTCCCTGGGCCTTCTCGATCAGGTAGCGGGCGGGGTTGCGGAGCTTGGGGCCGTAGTAGTCGTTCGAGCCGAAGACGTACACGCCGGGGAAGTCCAGCAGCGGGCCGAGCGCGTCCAGGAGCTCCGGTACGCCATTCGGGTCGGAGAGGTTGTCGCCGGTGTTCACCACGAAGTCCGGGCGCAGCCCGGCGAGCGACTGGAGCCACGCCCGCTTCTTGTGCTGACCGC
>NZ_JBEPEL010000029.1:0-74243 GCF_040300825.1 Streptomyces sp. NPDC000229 | reverse complement strand
GGGGATCGTGCCGGAGAGCAGGATCCACAGCAGCTTGCCGAACTTCCACCGGGCCTGGGCCCCCGGCCGGCCCCGCGTGCCGGCCCCCGCGTGCGGGGCTCGGCGGGGGTCGGGGCCAGGGGCGGGGGTCGCGCGGCTAGGGGCCAGTGGGCGGAGGTCGGGGTCAGGGGCGGGGTCGCCCCGGCCGGCCCCGCACGGCGGGGCCTCGGGCTTGGGCTCCCGGCCCGCTCCCGCGTGCCGGGGCCGGGGCCGGGGGTCGACGGTCGAGGGACGGGGGCCCGGGGCCGACGCTAGTTGGCCAGGGGTCGGAGGCCGGGGGTCGGAGATCGGAGGTCGGGGCCAGGGGCCGGGGCCGGCGCTAGTCCAGGGGCCGGAGGCCAGGGGCCGGGGTCCGGAGGCCGGGAGTCGGAGGCCAGGGGTCCGGGGGCCGGGGTCCGGGGCCGAGGGTCGGAGGCCAGGGGGCGGAGGCCGGGGCCGGGGTCGACGGTCGAGGGACGGGGTCCGGGGCCGGGGACAGTTGGTCAGGGGTACGGGGGCGGGGGCCGGGGGCCCGGGCGTCACGGTGGGCACCCGGGCGGCTCAGCGGCGCCTTACCTGTGGGCGGCGGCTGCCAGTTCGACGAGCTCGGGGACCAGGTCGTTGGCGTGCGGGACCGAGGCCATCTCGTCCCGCAGGTCCGCCGCGCGGCGGCGGAACGACTCCTCCTCCAGCAGCCGGAGCAGGCTGTCGCGGACGATCGGCCCGGTGGCTTCCACGGAGTGGGTCGTCAGGCCCGCGCCGTGCGTGGCGAGGCGGCGCGACAGCATGGGCTGGTCTACGTCCCACGGCAGGGCCAGTTGCGGCACGCCGTAGAACGCGGCGGTGTTCAGGGTGCCCACGCCCGCGTGGTGGATGACCGCCGCGCAGGTCGGCAGCAGGGCCTGCATCGGTACGTACGGTACGAGGCGCGCGTTGTCGGGGACGCGGACGAGCTTCGCCCGGGCTTCGTCGTTGACGGTGGCGACCAGTTCGATGTCGAGGTCCGCCACCGCGTCGAGGATCTCCTGGACGTCGATGGGGAGGCCGATCGCATGGTCGGTGACCGTGAGCCCCAGGGTCAGGGCCACGCGCGGGCGGCGCGGCGGCTCCCACAGCCAGCGGGGGACCACGGCCGGCCCGCCGTAGGGGGTGAAGCGCAGCGACCGGTAGTCGAGGCCAGGCGCGTGGAACTGGAGGGACGGCGGCAGGGGGTCGATCGACAGCTGTCCGGTGCACAGTTCCTCGGTGAACTCGTGGCCGTAGCGCCGGGCGTAGCCGCCGAGCCACTCGCCGAGCGGGTCACCGCGGTCCTCCGGCGGCTGCTGGGCCGTCAGGGCCACGAAGTGTTCGCGGGTGATGCCGTGCACGTCGGCGCCGATCAGTACGCGGGCGTGGGCGGCGCCGACGGCCTGCGCGGCGATGGCGCCCGCGAAGGTGAGGGGCTCCCAGAGCACCAGGTCCGGCCGCCAGTGCTGGGCGTACTCGACGAGGGCGCTGGTCAGTGGCGCGTTGGTCATCTTGTGCGTGCTGTCGACCCGGACCCGGTAGCCCTCGCGCAGCGACTCCAGGGTGATGTCCTCGGGCATGCGTTCCGCCGCGTCGTACGGGGGAAGCAGGCCGGGCGCGCGGCGCGCCCCGGGGCCGTCGACCCGGCCGACGATCTGCCACAGGTCCCGGTCGCTTCCCACGGGCACCGCGGTGAGCCCTGCCTGGTTGATGACGGCGGCCATCTTCGGCTGACAGGCCACCCGGACCTCGTGTCCCGCCGTGCGCAGCGCCCACGCCAGCGGGGCCATCAACAGGAAGTGGGTGCGCTCGGGGTAGCAGGTGAGCAGGACGCGCATCGGCCGGGCCATCACGCCGCTCCCGCCGTCACCCGGCGGCGCAGCAACCGCACCGGGAGGCTCTTGATGCCCCAGGTGAAGTTGGACGAGTTGTAGCGGACCGGGCCGCTGAGCTCGAAGCCGTCGAGGGTCCGCGTGAACTCCTTGAGCAGCGCGGCGAGTTCGAACCGGGCCAGGTGTGCGCCGAGGCAGAGGTGGCGGCCGTGGCCGAAGGCGATGTGCCGGTTGGGGCGCCGGTCGACGGCGAAGGTGTGGGGGTCGGTGAACAGCTCCTCGTCACGGTTGGCGGAGACGTTCCACAGGGTGACCCGGTCGCCGGCGGCGATCCTCGTTCCGTTGATCTCGGTGTCCCGGGTGACCGTGCGCAGCGCGTGCACGCCGGGGGTGGTCCAGCGCAGGACCTCCTCGACGGCCGGAGCGACACCGGCCTCGCCGAGTTCCTTCAGGAGCCGCCACTGCTCGGGGTGCTCGGCGAACTGGTGGACCGCTCCGGCGGCCGAGTACCTGGTGGTCTCGTTGGCACCGGACAGGATGCCGTTGCAGTTGAAGACGATCTCCTCGTCGGTGAGCGGGCGCTGCTCGCCGCCGCCCTCGTCCACCTGGGTGTCGTGGGCGATGTGGCTGATCAGGTCGTCGGCGGGGTGCGCCCGCCGCTCCCTGAGCAGTTCCATGAAGTACAGGAAGATCTCGGAGTGGGCGCTGCTGCGCTCCATCTCGTCGTCGGAGTCGAAGGCCTCGGTGGTGAGTTCGCCGATCCAGGCCCAGTCGGCGTGCGGGATGCCCATCAGCGCGCAGACGACACGGTTGGGCAGTTGCTTGGCGAGGTCGATGAAGTCGAATGTGTCGCGTTCGAGGTACTCCAGGGCCAGTTCGGCGACGACCTTCTCGACCAGGGCCTCGATGCGCGGCATGCGCTGCGGGCCGAGCGCCTGGTGGAGGGCGCGCTTGAGGCGGGTGTGCTGGGGGGCGTCGGAGACGATGAGCATGCGCTGGGTGACGGCGGCGACGGCCCCGGGGTCGCTGCCGAGGCGCATGCCGCCGGCCGAGCTGAAGGTCTCGCTGTCGGTGTAGACCCGGCTGATGTCGCGGTGCTTGCTGAGGACCCAGAAGCCGTCCCCGTCGGGCTCCGGATGGCGGTGCACCGGGTCGTTGGCGCGCAGCCAGGCGAAGGTCTCCCAGAAGTCGTTCCTGGCGAAGGGCCCCGGGTCGAGGAGGTCGATGTGCATGTCAGGCTCCTGTGTGGCGAGCTGCGGATACGGCGGCGGTGGCCGCGGTGGTGAGGCCGGCCGGGGCCGGGGCGGCGGCCGCGGCCCGCAGGAGTTCGGCCAGGTGGGCGAGCAGCTGCTGCGGGCGGCGCAGCACCGCGTGGTGCCCGCCGGGGACCTGGCGGCGGTGCAGGGGGCCGGTGGTGGCCGCGGCCCACCGGTCGAGCTCGGCGGGGGTCACCGTCGCGTCGTCGTCCGCTCCCCAGACGTGCACGGGAACCCGCAGCCGCGGCTCGGGCCTGTGCGTGTAGCTCCGGGAGAGCGCGGCGTCCTTGCGGAGCATCTCCAGGGCGAGTTCCCGGAGCTCCAGGTCGCGCAGGCCGTGGGCCTGGCCGGGGTCGAGGCCAGGGTCGTCGGTGTCGAGGAGCCGGTCCAGCTCGTCCTCGCGGACCGGGGAGCCGGCGGTGCGGCGGCCCGTGCCCGGCGCGCGGGCCGGGGCCCGGCAACCGCTGACGACCAGCGCGTACGGCGTGGTGCGGCGCGCCACCTCGTAGGCGAGGAGGCCTCCGAAGCTGTGTCCGTACAGGACGAGGGGGCGGGAGCGGCCGAGCCTGCGGGTGAGGGCGGTGACGATCGTGTCGACGGCCTGGTCGAAGGTGTCCGGCATGGGCTCGTGCCAGCGGTCCTCCCGGCCCGGCAGTTGGACGCCGAACACCTCGGCGGTGCCCGCGAGCGGGTGCTGCCAGGAGCCGAACCGCCGGCATCCGGCTCCGGCGGGCGGCAGGCAGACGAGTGCGGGGAGCGGGCCGTCGGCGACCGCTCCGGTGGTCCAGCCGATGATCCAGTCGCCCATCGCGGGTCCTCCTCAGTCCTCGGCAGTCTGGGGAGGGGGTCTATCGATTACCTATCAACGCCTGCGCCCGCTCTGATAGCCGTTCGATCGAGCCCCTTCCGACACTGATGATTCGTCCCCTGCCGCAGACCCGGAAACGAGGGTGAGCAAGATGAACAGTGCTGACACGCGGATACGGAAGGTCGTCATCCTCGGTGGCGGCACCGCGGGCTGGATGACCGCCGCCTATCTGGGCAAGGCCCTTCAGGACACGGTCGACATCACCGTCCTGGAGGCACCGGGCATCCCCCGTATCGGGGTGGGTGAGGCGACGGTCCCGAACCTGCAGCGCTCCTTCTTCGACTACCTCGGCATCGCCGAGGACGACTGGATGCGGGAGTGCAACGCGAGCTTCAAGATGGCGGTGCGGTTCATCAACTGGCGTACCGAGGGGCATGGCGAGGCCGGCCCGCGGACGCTGCCCGACGACCGCCCGGACCACTTCTACCACCCGTTCGGGCTGCTGCCGGACCACGACCAGACGCCGCTGTCCCACTACTGGTTCAAGCGGAAGCACGAGGGCACCACCACGGAGCCGTTCGACTACGCGTGCTTCACCGAGCCGCCGGTGATGGACGCCATGAAGGCGCCGCGGCACCTCGACGGCACGGCCGCGACCCGGTACGCCTGGCACTTCGACGCCCACCTCGTCGCGGACTTCCTGCGCCGCTTCGCCACCTCGAAGCAGGGCGTGAACCACGTCCAGGACGAGATGGTGCGGGTGGAGCAGGACGAGCGGGGGTACGTCACGGCGCTGCACACCAAGGGCGGTCTCGCGCTGGAGGCGGACCTGTTCGTCGACTGCTCGGGCTTCCGCGGGTTGCTCATCAACAAGGCTCTCGAAGAGCCGTTCATCGACATGAGCGACCACCTGCTGTGCGACAGCGCGGTCGCCACCGCGATCCCGCACGACGACGAGGCGAACGGCGTCGAGCCGTACACCTCCGCCATCGCGATGTCGTCCGGCTGGGCGTGGAAGATCCCGATGCTGGGCCGCTTCGGCTCCGGCTACGTGTACTCCAGCAAGTTCGCCACCCAGGAGGAGGCGACGCGGGAGTTCAGCGAGATGTGGGGGCTCGACCCGGAGAAGACCCGGTTCAACCACATCCGGTTCCGGGTCGGCCGGAACCGCCGCGCCTGGGTGAACAACGTGGTCAGCATCGGTCTGTCGTCGTGCTTCCTGGAGCCGCTGGAGTCGACGGGCATCTACTTCACCAGCGCCGCGATCTACCAGCTGGCGAAGCACTTCCCGGACAAGACCTTCAACCAGGGTCTCGTGGACAGCTTCAACCACGAGATCGAGGTGATGTTCGACGACACACGCGACTTCATCCAGGCCCACTTCTACTACGCGCCGCGCAACGACACCCCGTTCTGGCGGGCCAACAAGGAGCTGACGCTGCCGGAGAACATCCAGAAGAAGATCGCCGCGTACAAGGCCGGTCTGCCCATCAACTCGCCGATCACCGACGAGTCGACGTACTACGGCAACTTCGAGGCGGAGTTCCGGAACTTCTGGACCAACGGCAGCTACTACTGCATCTTCGCCGGGCTCGGCCTGGAACCCGACGCCCCGCTGCCTGCGCTGGCGCACAAGCCGGAGTCGGTGGCCGGTGCGCAGCCGCTGTTCGAGGACGTCAAGCGGCGGCAGCGCGAGCTCGTCGAGACGCTGCCGAGCACGTACGCGTACCTGCGGCAGCTGCACAAGTCCTGACCCCCGTTCGTTTCCGTACGCCGCCGGTCGGGCGGGAGGCCCCACGACGCTCCCGCCTGGCCGGCCGTACGCCGTGTGAAAGAAGGCCCAGTTGACGACGCATGCGCGGCCGGCCGCCGGTACCGGCGCACCGAACGACGTCCGCCCGATGACGGGCGAGGAATACCTCGACTCGCTGCGTGACGGGCGCAGTGTCTACATCCACGGTGAGCGCGTGTCCGACGTCACCGAGCACCCCGCCTTCCGCAACAGCGCCCGGTCCATCGCCCAGTTGTACGACGCGCTCCACGATCCGGAGGCCAAGGGCGTCCTGTCGGTACCGACGGACACCGGGAACGGCGGTTTCACCCACCCGTTCTTCAAGACGGCCCGCAGTGCGGCGGACCTGCGCGAGGCACGGGACGCGATCGTCGGCTGGCAGCGGCTCGTGTACGGCTGGATGGGGCGTACCCCCGACTACAAGGCGGCGTTCTTCGGCACGCTGGACGCCCACGCCGACTTCTACGGGCCCTTCGCGGACAATGCGCGCAGCTGGTACAAGCGGGCGCAGGAGCGGGTGCTGTACTTCAACCACGCCATCGTGAATCCGCCCATCGACCGTGACCGGCCGGCCGACCACATCGGCGACGTGGTGGTGCACGTGGAGGAGGAGACCGACGCGGGCCTGATCGTGAGCGGTGCCAAGGTCGTGGCCACGGGATCGGCGCTCACCAACGCCAACCTGATCGCTCACATGGGGCTGCCGCTGCGCAAGAAGGAGTTCTCCGCGGTCTTCACCGTGCCGATGAACAGCCCCGGGCTGAAGTTGCTCTGCCGCAGCTCCTACGAGATGCAGGCCGCCGTCCTGGGCAGCCCCTTCGACCGGCCGCTGTCGAGCCGGCTGGACGAGAACGACTCCATCATCGTGATGGACCGTGTCCTGGTGCCGTGGGAGAACGTGTTCATGTACGACGCGGCGTCGGCCAATTCCTTCGCCACGAAGTCGGGCTTCCTGGAGCGCTTCACCTTCCACGGCTGCGCCCGCTTGGCCGTCAAGCTGGACTTCATCGCGGGCTGCCTGCTCAAGGCGGTCGAGGCGACGGGTGCGTCCAAGTTCCGGGGTGTGCAGGCGCAGATCGGCGAGGTCCTGAACTGGCGCGACATGTTCTGGGGGCTGTCGGACGCGATGATCTCCTCGTCCACGCCGTGGTCGGACGGGTCGGTGCAGCCCAACCTGCACTACGGGCTCGCGTACCGCACCTTCATGGGTGTCGGGTATCCCCGGATCCGCGAGATCATCCAGCAGACCGTCGGCAGCGCGCTCATTTACCTCAACTCGCATGCGAGCGACTGGAAGAACCCGGAGATCCGGCCCTATCTGGACCGGTATCTGCGCGGCTCGCACGGTATCGAGGCCATCGACCGGGTGAAGCTGCTGAAGCTGCTGTGGGACGCGGTCGGCAGCGAGTTCGCCGCCCGGCACGAGCTGTACGAGCGCAACTACGGCGGTGACCACGAGGGCATCCGCGTACAGACCCTCATGGCGTACCAGGCGAACGGGCGGGCCGACGCGCTCAAGGGCTTCGCGGAGCAGTGCATGGCGGAGTACGACCTCGACGGCTGGACCCGCCCGGATCTCGTCCCGCCGGGGTCCTGAGCGGCGTACCGGAACGGCCGAAGGGCCGGGGCGCGGACGGTGTGTCCGTGCCCCGGCCCTTTCGCGTGCCCGTTTCACACGGGACGCAGGCCCCTGCGGAAGGCCGTGCACTGCTCGTACGAGGGCAGGGTCCCCGCCTCCTCGAGCTGGGCCAGGGTGGGCGCCCGGGAGTCCTTCGGCGAGAGCAGCGGGTCGATGCCGGCCGGCCAGTCGATGGCCAGCGCGGGGTCCAGCGGGTGGATGCCGTGCTCCCGGCCGGGCGCGTACCCCTCGGAGCAGAGGTAGACCACGGTCGCGTCGTCGGTCAGGGCGAGGAAGCCGTGGCCCAGCCCCTCGGAGAGGAAGACGGCGCGGTGGTTGCGGTCGTCCAGCAGCTTGCTCTCCCACTGGCGGTACGTCGGGGAGCCCGTCCTGATGTCGACGACGACGTCGAGCACCGCTCCGCGTACGCACTTGATGTACTTGGCCTGGCCGGGCGGTACGTCGGCGAAGTGGATGCCGCGCAGCGCACCGCGCCGGGAGACGGACAGATTGGCCTGGGCGAGCCTCAGCTCCTGCCCGGTGATCTCGCCGAACTCCTGGCGGCGGAACCACTCGTGGAAGTCGCCGCGCTCGTCGGGGAAGATCGTCGGCTCGTGGAGCCAGGCGCCTTCTATGGACAGCGGTCGCATACGGACGGGGATTCCTCGCGGTCGGTGTGGGCTTCTCCGGTGGCGCGGTGCGCGATACCGGGGAGAGCGGCGGCCAGGGCGGACCGCCAGTCCCTCATGGGTGCGATGCCCGCGGTGTGCCAGCGGTCGTGCCCCAGCACGCTGTAGGCGGGCCGGGGTGCCGGGCGGGCGTAGGCGTCACTGGTCGTCGGGCGTACCCGGGCGGGGTCGGCGCCGATCAGCCGGAAGACCTCCCGGCCGAGGGCGTGCCAGGTGGCCTCGCCGGCCGACGTGCCGTGGTAGACGCCGGGCGGGGCGGCGCCGGACAGGGCCGCTCGCCCCAGCGCGACCAGGGTGTGCGCGAGGTCGACCGTCCAGGTCGGCTGGCCGCGCTGGTCGTCGACCACGTCCAGGGTGTCGCGTTCGCGCTCCAGGCGCAGCAGGGTGCGGACGAAGCTGCCGCCGCCCGCCCCGTAGAGCCAGGCGGTGCGCACGACGTAGCCGGTGTCCGGCAGCGTGTCCAGGACCGCCCGCTCGCCCACGAGTTTGGTGCGGCCGTAGGCGGTGCGGGGTCCTGTCGGGTCGTCCTCCCGGTACGGCCGGGTGGCGTCCCCGGCGAAGACATAGTCCGTGGACAGGTGCAGCAGGACGGCTCCGGCGTCGCGGCACGCCCGGGCCAGCAGCCGCACCGCCGTGCCGTTGACGGCGAGCGCGTCGGCCTCCCGGTCCTCCGCGTCGTCGACGGCCGTCCAGGCAGCGCAGTTGACCACGACGGAGGGGCGGCGGGAGGTGATGAAGGCGCGTACCGCCACGGGATCGGTGACGTCGAGGGCGCTCCGGCGCGCCGCCACCGTGCCGATGCCGGCGCGTGTCAGCTCGGCCAGGACGTCCCGGGCGAGCATGCCGCCCGCCCCGGTCACCAGCCACGGGCCCCGGTCCGCTCCCCCGGCCGGGCCGGGGAGCCGGTGGTGCGCGGTCACAGCTGGGCCCGCCTCTTCAGCGGCTCCCACCAGTCCCGGTTGTCGCGGTACCACTGGACGGTGGCGGCGAGGCCCTCCTCCAGCGGGACGCGCGGCTCGTAACCCAGTTCCCGGCGGATCTTGGTGCAGTCGACGGAGTAGCGCCGGTCGTGTCCCTTGCGGTCGGTGACGTACTCGACGCTGGCGTCCCAGTCCGCGCCGCACTCCTTGAGCAGCAGGCGGGTCAGCTCGTCGTTGGAGAGTTCGGTGCCCCCACCGATGTTGTAAATCTCCCCGGCCCGTCCGCGGGTGCGTACCAGTTCGATGCCCTGGACGTGGTCGTCGATGTGGAGCCAGTCGCGGACGTTACCGCCGTCGCCGTACAACGGGACCTTCCGGCCGTCCAGCAGGTTGGTGACGAACAGCGGGATGAGCTTCTCGGGGAAGTGGTGGTGACCGTAGTTGTTGGAGCAGCGGGTGACCCGAACGTCCAGGCCGTGGGTGTGGTGGTACGACAGTGCCACCAGGTCTCCGGCCGCCTTCGCCGACGAGTAGGGCGAGCTGGGCCGCAGGGGGTGGGTCTCGGGCCAGGAGCCGGTGTCGATCGAGCCGTACACCTCGTCGGTGGAGACCTGGACGAAGGTGGTGATACCGGCCCTGTGGGCGGCGTCGACGAGGGTGTGGGTGCCGAGGACGTTTGTCCGGATGAACTCCGCTCCGCCGTCGATCGACCGGTCCACGTGGGACTCGGCGGCGAAGTGCACCACCTGGTCGTGCTCCCGCATGAGCCGGTCGACGGTGCCGGAGTCGCAGATGTCCCCCTGGACGAAGGCGAATCCGGGGTGGCCGCGCACTTCGTCGAGGTTGGCCGGGTTGCCGGCGTAGGTGAGCTTGTCGAGGACGGTCACGGACACGTCGCCCGGCCCCTGCGGGCCGAGGAGCGTGCGTGTGTAGTGGGAGCCGATGAAACCGGCGCCACCGGTCACGAGTATGCGAGTCGCCATAGGTCCTTACACCTTGCTGTGGTCACCGGTCGGGCCGGTGCGCGGGGAGTCGGGCGTACGAAACGGAGCAGGGCCCGGTGCGCGCGGGCAGCGCCGCGCACCGGGGCGGTCGTGCGGGGGAGCGGGCCGGACGTTCACCGCCGCACGACGACGGCGGCGAGGAGCAGGTCGCGGTCGGCGGTCCAGCGGCCGTGCAGGACGGGCGGCAGGGCGCCGGCCGCCCGGTCCGGCACCGGCCTGAGCAACCGGGCGGTGAACGACGGCGGGGACGCCTCGAGGCGTATCGAGGCCTCGTGGAAGCCCAGCCACTCGCCGGCGAGCGGTGACCACACCTTGTAGACGGCCTCCTTGGCGCAGAACAGCAGCCGGTCCCAGCAGACGCCGGGGTCCTGGGCGCGCAGGGTGTCGTGCCGCGCTCGCTCCTCGGGGAGGGCGATCCTGCGCAGCATGCCGTCCGGCAGCGGCCCGTGCGGTTCGGCGTCGATGCCGACGGCCCGCGCCCGGGTGCTCCGGGCCACGGCGGCGGCACGGTAGCCGCGGCAGTGGGTCAGGCTGCCCACCACGCCGTGCGGCCAGCGCGGGGCGCCGGCCCGGCCGGGCGGCAGTGGGAAGGGGGGCAGTCCGAGACGGCGGCCGGCGCGGCGGGCGCACTGCCGCACCGTCGCGAACTCGCCCCGCCGTTCCTCGCTCATCGCGGCGGCGGGCGCGCGCTCCTCCGGCAGGAGCCTCGCCCCGGGCAGGTCGGTGAACGACTCGGCGGCGGCGACGTAGGACGGCAGGATCGTGGTCAGCACGGCGTCAGTCCCGGGCGGGCGCGAGCGCCTCGACGTGCGCGAGGGGGTCGGAGTCGTCGACGGGCAGGAGGGCGATCAGCGGGGTGTCGAGGCCGTGCTCGGTGTACGCCCTGACGCGCGCCCGGCACTCCTCCGGGCTGCCGTGCACGATCAGTTCGTCGACGACCTCGTCCGGCAGGGCCATGCCCGCACGCCAGCGGTCGCCCGCGTCCCACGCCCGGTGCATCGGGGCGAGGGCCTCGCTCCGGCCGAGCCAGTCCTGGAAGGCCCGGTAGGCGGGTACGGTGAGGTAGCGGCTGATCATCATCCGGCCGACCCGCCGGGCGGCCCTGGCGTCCTCGGTGGGGCAGACGAAGACCGGGGCGACGAGTTCCGGCCCGGGGCCGGTCTCGGCCCTGATCCGCGCCACGTCGCCGGGCGCTATCCAGTTGGTGATCACGCCGTCCGCCTCGGTCGCGGCCAGCCTCAGCATGCCGGGCCGCAGCGCGGCGAGCATGATCGGCGGTACGACGGCGGGGGGCCGTTCCAGCCGGAACTGGCGTACGGCGAAGGTGGGGTACGCGGTGTTCACCGCGCCGCCGGCGAACGCTGACTTCAGGAAGCGCAAGGTGTCCCTGGTGCGGCCGTACGGGGCGTGGTGGGTCATGCCGTTCCAGCCCTCGACGATGCCGGGCGAGGAGGCGCCGATGCCCAGCACGAACCGGCCGGGAGCGCACTCGGCGACGGCCGAGGCGCTCATCGCCAGGAGCGCCGGGCCACGGGTGAACACCGGGACGATGGCGGTGCCGAGCCGCAGGCCGGGCGCCCACTGCGAGGCCAGGACCAGCGGCGAGAAGGCGTCGGTTCCCGCGGTCTCGGCCGTCCAGAGGTCGGTGTAGCCCAGGTCGGGCAGCCGCTCCACGAGCCTGCGGTGCCCGGGCAGGGGTACGCCCGGCAGTGGAAGGGTGATCCCCCAACGGGTCATGGCGTGGTCTCCGGTCTCACTCGGCGGTGCCGGTCCCACCCGGCGCTCTCGCTGTTGTCGCTCGGCGGTCCGGACACGGACCGTGCCGCGCGCGGCCGGCTCGGGGGTGCGGCCGCGCGCGGCATTCCTCAGCGGCCTTCGGCCAGCAGGGTCCCGGCGTGGCCGTGCAGCAGGTCCGCGGCCCGGCGGACCTCGGCGGCCATCGGCCGGTCCTCGTCCAGCGGCGGTGACAGCTCGGCCAGTTCGGCCCACACACCGGTGGCGTCCCCGGCCCGGCCGGTGATCGCGGCGAGCTGGGCGAGGGTCACGGCGAGGGAGCCGACGGTGAGCCAGGCCAGCTCCAGTGCCTCGCCCACGCCGTTGGCGCTGTTGAGCGCCATCGGTACGTGGTCCTGGTTCCAGCCGTTGGTCGGCAGCGTCGTCAGGGACGCGGGGGTGACCAGCTGGCGTATCCGGGAGATGAAGGACGTGGCGCTGATCTGCACGCCGGCCAGACCGCAGCCCCGGCCCGCGCGGGGCGTGAGCATGATGGGCAGGTCGCCGTTGGTGGTCGGGTTGACGACCAGTCCGAGCTGCCGCTCGGCGAGGTACGCGGCCATGTGCAGGGCGAGACCGGTCTGCTCGGAGGCGAACCCCACCGGCATGGCGTGGAAGTTGCCGCCGTGCAGGACCTGTCCCTCGAAGGTCAGCGGATTGTCGGTGCAGCCTTCCGCCTCGCGTCCCAGGACGGTCCCGGCCATGGTGAGCTGGTCGAGTACGGCGCCGAGCACCTGGGGCGCGCAGCGCAGGCTGTAGGGCTCCTGGAGGGGGCGGGTCTCGTCGCGGACGTGGCCTTCGGGGAGGTCCTGTCGGATCCAGCGGGCCACTTGGAGCTGGCCCGCCTGTCCGCGGGCCCGCCCGACACCGTCCTCGAAGTGCTCGGGGTTCCCGCCGAGCAGCTCCGTCATCCGGGAGGTGAGGAGCGCCGTCGCACGGACGAGCCGGACGGCGGAGCGGTGGTTGAGGACCGCGGCGGCGAGGCTGACGCCCGTTCCGTTGACGAAGGCCAGGGCCTCCCGGACGGGCCAGGCGAGGGGTGTGGCGCCGAGTTCGGCCAGCACCTCGTCGGCCGGGGCCAGCGACCAGCGTCCGTCGTCGCTCCGGGTCCACGCCTCGCCGTGGCCGGTGAAGGCGAGGGCGGCGTGGGCCAGCGGCTGGAGATCGCCACTCGCGCTGACCGTTCCGTCCCGGGGGATGGCGGGTGTGAAGCCCTCGTTCCACAGGTCGGCGAGGCGCTGCCAGAACTCGGGCGAGACGGCGGAGAAGCCCTTGCGCATGCTGTTGAGCCGCAGCCAGACGACCAGGCGGCAGGTCTCGGGGTCGAGCGGCCTGCCCTGGGCGGTGCCCAGGTGGGAGATGAGGGAGCTGCCCTGCTCCGCCTCCGACTTGGCCTCGTAGGTGACCAGCGGGCCGAAGCCGTGGGTCAGGCCGTAGACCGGCCGTCCGGACGCCAGGTGGCTGTCGACGGTGGCCGCGCTCGCCTCCATACGGGCGATGTCGGCGTCGGTCAGCGGGCTGATCTTCTCCCTCCAGGGCGTCTGCCCGGCCTGCTCCGACAGGAGTGCGGGGATCGACGAACCGTCGTCGAGGGCCGCGCTGTTGAAGGTCTCGGTGGTCGCTGTCACGTTGCACTCCCTGGCTTGCTCTGTGGGGTCGATCGGTGGCGCAGCTTGCCCGTCGCGGATCGGCTGATCCCGGGCACCACATGCACCTTCCGGGGGCGCACGCCCAGGAGGGCGGGCACGGGGGACAGGTCGGCGCCGGTGCGTCCGGAGCCGGCCCGGGGGACGACGTAGAGGTCGATCTGTTCGCCGGTCATGCGGTCGCTGACCGCGACCAGTGCGAGGTCCTCGCAGTCGACACGCGCGCGCAGGGTGTGTTCCATCTCGTCGAGGTTGATGCGGCGCCCGTTCACCTTGACCAGGCGTCCGACGCGTCCGGCAAGGCGGAACGTACGGGCGTCCAGGGGCTCCACGAGATCGCCGGTGTACCAGTGGTCCGGCCGCGGTTCGCCGGGACGGTGGCCGAGCCGGGGGCTGCGGATCACCAACGGGACGGTGCATTCGGTGAGTTCCGCCTCGTCCGGGGTCGCCGGGGTCGCCGGCCCGCCCGGGGGGTTCGGGTTCCGCGGGTGGTTCGGGGGGTTCGGGTCGTACGTGTCGCCCGGCGCGAACGTCACGTCGGGGAAGAGGCTCCAGGCGGGCGGTTCACCGCCGCTCCAGCGCCGGGTGGCGATACCGCCCGTTTCCGTGGAGCCGAGCAGTTCGACGAGCGTCACCCGGCCCGGCCCCGCCTCCTCCAGCAGGGTGAGGGCGTCGGCCGGCAGCATCGCGCTGCTGTAGAGGACCGTGAGGTGCTCGAAGGAGCGCACCCAGTCGATGTGCCGCAGCAGCAGCGAGAAGATCCACGGGGTGGCCACCACCACGGTGTGCCGCTGCCCCGTGTCGGGCATCGCGCCCACGAAAGCCTTCCGGTACCAGGCCGGTACGCCCAGTCGGGCCGGGACGAGCAGGGTGGCCAGCGCCCCGTAGACGTGCAGCGGCGGGGCGAAGGCGACGACGGCACCGGGTGGTACCGGGGCGTCGGCCGTGAGGAACGCGGCGAGCATTCCGGCCTCTCCCCAGGCGTCCTCGCGGGTGCGGCGCCAGCAGCGGCTGGGGCCCGTGCTGCCCGACGTGTGGAAGTCCACTTCGGGCGGCAGGGCGCCCAGCACCAGCTCCTCGCGCCGCGCGAAGGACTCCAGCGCGTCCCAGCGCACGTGCCACGCGGTGTCGTTGACGGCGGGCGCGGCGTGTCCCGAGGAGATGAGCTCCTCGGGGCTCAGTTCCTGATAACCCACACAATCTCCCTGTGGTGAACGGGCGGTCGCGCACCGTCAGACGAACGATGCGGCAACCTGCATCAGGTACTGGCCGTATTCGGAGTTCTTCATCTCCAGTCCGAGATCGTGGCAGGCCCTGGCGTCGATATAGCCCATACGCAGGGCGATTTCCTCGATGCAGGCCACGCGGACGCCCTGCCGCTTCTCGATGACATGGACGTACTGACTCGCGTCGAGCAGCGAGGCATGCGTTCCGGCATCGAGCCAGGTGTATCCGCGGCCGAGCCTGATCAGACGGGCCCTGCCTTGTTTCAGATAGGCCTGGTTGACATGGGTGATCTCCAACTCGCCCCGTTCCGACGGGGTGAGTTCCCGGGCGATGTCCACAGCTTCGGAGTCGTAGAAGTAAAGCCCGGTGATGGCATTGTCGGAACGCGGCCGGAGCGGTTTCTCCTCCAGGGAGACCAGATTGCCTTCCGCGTCGGTCTCGCCGATTCCGTACCTCTCCGGGTCCGACACCGGATATCCGAAGAGGGTACAGCCGTCGAGTTCCTCACGCGCCGTCCGCAGCAGCTGCGGGAAGCCGGCGCCGTGGAAGATGTTGTCGCCGAGCACCAGCGCCACCGGGCCGTCGCCGATGTGTTCGGCGCCGATGATCAGCGCTTCCGCGATACCCCTGGGCTCGTCCTGGACCGCGTAGGTGAGGTCGAGTCCGAGCTGGGAACCGTCACGGAGCAGCGCCCGCAGCGGACCGATGGCATCCGGCGTGGAGATCACCAGGATCTCCCGGATCCCGGCCAGCATGAGGACGGAAAGCGGATGATAGATCATCGGCTTGTCGTAGACCGTGAGCAACTGCTTCGACGTCGTCAAGGTGGAGGGGTACAGGCGTGTGCCCCTGCCCCCCGCGAGAATTATCCCCTTCACCGTTCCGCCCGTTCATCGAGGCCGGGCACATGCGCTCGGCCGACCGGAAAACTCCTTCTTCGAAGCTCGTTCCAGCGAGTGTGCCAGGCACAACACCGGCAGTGGAAGGCGCGTTTGCGTGTTCTGTGTCCCGCTGGCGGGACACAGAACACCGATTGACCCTGGACTGGATCGGTCGTTAGCTTCGCATTCGGCCGGGTTTCCGCGCGCCGACACAGAATTGACAAATCCCGGTTATGGATTACCGGGTGTCCGGCATGCCGAAATGCGCGCCTCGACGGTCCCGGCAGGAGTTCCCTTGCCGGCAAGAGCGAGAAGGCACGTGATCATGACTGATACGACTGATACCAGCACTGCCCCGTTCCTCGTCGACACCGCGGTGGTGCTCACGGACGCGGAACGCGAGCAGGTGCGCGCGGTGGCGGAAGGGCTCGTCCCGGCCGCCGGCGGTCTACTCGACGACCCCGCCTGGCTCTCGGCGGCGCGCGCCGCGTCCGAGAGCCTGCCGCACCGGCTCCGCTGCGGACTGCGCGACTTCCGTCACGACGCGGGCCACGACGGCACCCTGCTGATCCGCAACCTGCCCGTGGAGGCGGAGCTGCCGGCCACACCGACCCGGCGCGGGTCGGTGCGGCGTACCGCGACCGTCGCGGCGGCCGCCATCGCCACGGTGATGCTCCAGCTCGGCGAGGTGATCGCGTACCGCAGTGAGAAGTCCGGTGCCCTCGTGCAGGACGTCGTGCCCGTGCCCGGGCACGAGGAGGAGCAGAGCAACGCCGGCTCCGTACGTCTGCACATGCACACGGAGAACGCCTTCCACCCCAACCGGCCGCACTACGTGGGCCTGATGTGCGTACGCGCCGACCCCACGGGTGACGCGCGGCTGTGCACGGCCTCCGTGCGGCGGGCGCTGCCACTGCTGACGGACGAGGCCCGCCGGGTGCTGTCGGAGCAGCGCTTCATGACGGAGCCCCCGCCGTCCTTCGGCGACCTCGGCGGAGTCACCCCGGTGCACGCGGTCCTCCAGGGCGCCGCGGAGGATCCGGACGTGCTGGTGGACTTCGCCAGCACCCACCCGCTGGACGACGGGGCCATGCGGGCCATGGAGGAGCTGCGCGGGATATTCGAGCGGACCGCCCACGCGCACGACCTGGCGGCGGGCGACTTGGCGGTGGTGGACAACCGGCTCACCGTGCACGGCCGGACGTCGTTCAGCCCCCGCTTCGACGGTACGGACCGGTGGCTGCACCGGGTCTACGCCGCGCTGGACCGCCGCCGCAGCCGCCCCGACGCGGAGGCGGGCGGGGCCGTGCTGCGCTGACGTACCGGTGCCGGTGAGCGGCGTCCGGGGCCGAGGGGCCCGGGACGCCGCTCTTCCGCGTGGGCGCCGGCCGCCCGGGCCGGTCCGCCGGCGCGCCTACGCGGGCGCGCTCACGGGCGGTTGTCCGCGCGGCACCACTCCAGGACGGCCATCGCGCTGTGCATCTTGTTCTCGGCCTGCTGGAAGGCGATGCTCATCGGCCCGTCCAGCACGTCGGCCGTGACCTCCTCGCCCCGGTGGGCCGGCAGGTCGTGCATGAACGCGGCCTTCGGGCTGCCTTCCCACAGTGCGCCGTCGACCTGGAACGGGGCGAAGATTTCACGCCAGTCCGGGTCGGGCTTCGTGGTGCCGGTGGTCTGCCAGCGCGTGGTGTAGATGACGTCGAACCCCTCCGGCAGCCCCTCCATGGTGTGCTCCTCGCGCAGCACCGCACCGCTGCGCGCCGCGTGCCGCCGTGCCGATTCCCGCACCGGGGCGGCCAGCCCGTATCCGGGCGGCGTGCGCAGCTCGAACTCCACGCCCCGGTAGCGGCTGAGCGCCAGGGCGAGGGCGGCGGCGGTGTTGTTGCCCTCCCCCAGGTAGAGGATGCGCAGGCCCTCGATGCGGCCGAAGTGTCCGAGCAGCGTGGTCAGGTCGGTGAGGGCCTGCGTGGGGTGTTCGTCGGCGCTCATCGCGTTGATCACCGACATCCGGTCCTGCCGCGCCCAGGCCCGCATCTCCTCGGGGTCGCCCGCCGTCCGTGCCACCAGGACGTCGAGCATCCGGGCGAACACCCGGCCGGTGTCCTCGCTGGTCTCCCCGGTGTTGAGCTGGAGGTCGCCGGGGCCGTAGGTGACGATCGAGCCGCCGAGCCGCTGGGTGCCGGCGGAGAACGCGGTACGGGTCCGCGTGGAGGTCTTGGCGAAGTAGATGCCCGCGACGGAACCGGCGAGCGGGTTGTCGGGCACGGCGGTACGGGAGGAGAACGCCGCCCCCCGCGCGACGATGTGGTGCAGGTCCTCGTCACGCAGGTCGTCGAGCGAGATCAGGTGGCGGGCGGTGGACGGGGCCATCGGGTTCACCTTTCGGTAGGGGTGTCGAGGACGGCGGCGAGCCCGGCGACGGTGGAGTGCCGCAGGAGGGTGCTCAGTTCCAGGGGCAGCCCTGCCGCCCGGGAGGCGCTCAGCACGGACAGCGCCAGGAGCGAGTTCCCGCCGAGGTCGCGGAAGTGGTCGTGGACGCCGACCCGCCGGAGTCCGAGCACCCGCTGCCACACATCGGCGAGCCGGCGTTCGGTCAGGGTCCTCGGGGCCGTGTACGGGGCCCGGACGGCGGCGTCGGTGCGATCGGCGACGGCCGGGTCCATGTCCCGCCGGTCGTACTTGCCGTGCTCGGTCAGGGGCAGTTCCTTCACCACCCGGAACACGGCGGGGATCAGCGGTTCCGGCAGCAGGGCGCGCAGCCCGTCGCGCAGTTCGGCGGGCGTCGGCGTACCGCCGGGGCCGCCGACGGGCACGACCCAGGCGGCGGTCCGGCTGCCGCCCGCTTCGTCGGGCACCGCGACCGTGAGCGCTTCGCGCACCCGCGGATCGGTGAGCAGGGCCGCCTCGATCTCGGCGGGCTCGACCCGGTGGCCGCGCACCTTGAGCTGCCGGTCGGTGCGGCCGGCGAACTCCAGCTCGCCGCCGGGCAGTACCCGGGCCAGGTCGCCGGTGCGGTACAGCCGTGCGCCGGGAGGCCCGTACGGGTCGGGCAGGAAGCGCTCCGCGGTGAGACCCGGCCGCCCCGTGTACCCACGGGCCAGCCCCGGTCCGCCGATGTGGATCTCCCCGACGGCTCCGTCCGGTACGGGGGCCAGGTTCTCGTCGAGGACGCGCAGCGTGGTGCCCGGCAGGGCCCGCCCGAGCGGCACCAGGTCACGTACCGCGGGACCCTCCGTGCGGTAGGCGGACGCGGCCACCGTCGCCTCGGTGGGGCCGTACTCCGCGACCAGGCGCAGCGCGCCGCCGCCCGCGGCGATCCGGGTGGCGATCCGCTCGGCCCGCCCCGCGGGCAGTCCGTCGCCCGCGACGACGAGCAGGGCGGCGAGCCCGGCCAGCTGCTCGTCGTCGAGCTGCCGCTCCAGCAGCGCCAGGTGGCCGGGGGTCAGCCCGGTGAACGCGTACGGCGCTCCGGCCGTCAGCAGGGCGCCCAGCTCGTCGGGCCGCCAGTTCTGCGGCAGCAGCCGCACGGTCTGCCCGGTCAGCAGCGGCCCGAACAGCGCGGGCACCCCGAGGTCGGCTCCGATGGAGGTGAAGAACGGTGCTCCGCCCGTCGCGTCCGCGAGGTAGGTGCGTACGGCCCAGTCCAGATAGTGGCCCAGCGCCCGGTGGCCGACGGCGACGCCCTTCGGCCGTCCGGTGGAGCCGGAGGTGTGCAGGACGTAGGCGAGGCGGTCCTGGTCGAGCACGCGCGGGGGTGGCGTGGCGGACCCGGCCCGCCGCGCACCTGCCTCGTCCGGCGCGTCCAGCGCGTCCAGCGCGTCCGGCTCCTCCGGCGCGTCCGCGAGGAGCACGGTGTACGGGGCGCGCGCCGTGCCGGCGGGGGCGGTGACCCTCCGTTCGTGCCGCGTGCCCGTGACGACGATCCGGCAGTCCGTCCCCGCCAGCAGGGCGTGCAGCCGGGCGTCGGGAACGCACGTGTCGAAGGGGACGTAGGCGGCGCCCGTCTTCCAGACCGCGAGGAGCGTGACGACGAGGTCGATGCCCCGGTCGAGGAGCACCCCGACGCAGACCTCGGGTCCCGCGCCCGCCGCGTGCAGCCGCCGTGCGAGGCGGTTGGCGAGGGCGTCGAGTTCCCCGTACGTCAGCCGTTCCGTGCCGGTGGAGAGGGCGATCGCCCCCGGGGTTCGCCGTGCCTGTTCCTCGAAGGCGAGCACGGTGTCCAGCGGCCGGGGGCTGCCGGCGTGGGCCAGGACCTCGGTGCCCTGCTCCTCGTCCTCCGGGTATCCGCGCCGTGCGTCGCCCTCCGCACCGGTGGCGGCCATGTCGGCGAGTACGGCGCGGTAGAGCCGGGCGAGCCGTTCGCCGAACGCGCGGTGCAGGGTGCGGGTGTCCGAAGCGATGCTGAGCAGCCCGCGGGTGGGCGTGCCGACGACGAGCGGGAACTCATTGGGGCTGACGTCCCGGGTGACCGCGCTGTCGACGAGGTCCGCGTCGACCTGGTGGAAGTCCAGGTAGTGGAACAGGACGTCGACCAGGTGGCGTTCACCGCCCTCCTCGCGCATGGCCGGCATGGGGAAGCGCCGGTGCGGCCACAGGCCGACCTCGGCCTCGAACACCTGCCGGGCCAGCTCGCCCCAGGTGCGGGCGCCTCGCTCGTACGGGAAGGGGACGGAGTTGAGGTACATGCCCGAGACCCGGTCGGCGCCGCGTACCTCGGGCCGGGCGTCGATGACCATGCCGCCGCGGAAGGCGTCCTGCCGGGTGAGCATGCTGAGCACCTTGCTGTGCGCGGCGTGCAGCACGCTCTTGTACGGCACTTCGGTGGCGGTGGCGAGGGCACGCAGACCCGGTTCCAGGTCGTGCAGCGGGATGTCGATGCGGTACCTCTCGCCCGGCTCCTCCGGGGAGCCCGCCCAGCCGGGAGAGATGCGGAACTTCTCGTACCGGTCGATGAGTCCGCGCCAGTGGGCGCGGTCCTCGGGGTCGGCCAGTGAACGCAGCTCGGCCGCGATGAAGTCGGCGTAGCGCAAGGCGGGCGCGGGGGGTGCGGGTTCGGGGTCCTGTCCGGCCCGCAGCCGCCGGTAGGCGTGGAGCAGCTCCATGAGCTGGTTGTGGTAGCTCCAGCCCTCGATGGCGGGGTGGCCCTCGGTGATGGACAGCCACCAGCCGTCGTCGTCCAGTACGTGCGTGGCCATGCGCATCAGCGGGGCGGCACCGGCCTCGAAGAGCCGTTCCCGGTCCCGGTCGGCGAACGCGGTGAGCGCGGGCCACCGCTCTTCCGGGGGCAGGTGCCGCAGGTCGTGGTGGACGCAGGGCATCGAGCGGCGGGCGTGCACGATCTGGAGCGGCTGGGAGTAGCCGGTGAGCGCGAAGGAGGTCCGCATCACCTCGTGGCGTGCGACGACCAGGTCGGCCGCGGCACGGAAGGCGTCGGGGTCGAACGGCTCGTCGTCCTTGATCCGGAAGGAGGTGATGTTGTGGTAGCGGTTCTCGCCGCTGTCGCCGTGCATCTCGATGAACATGCCGGCCTGGGTGCGTGAGAGCGGGTAGGCGTCGACGGCGTCCGCCGGGAGGGCCGCCAGGTCCTCTTCCGCCACGAGCGCGAACGGCGCGACGGGGGTGAACCGCTCGGTGCCCCCGCCCTCTCCCTGGCCCAGGGCCCGGCACAGCGCCGCGACGGTGCGGTGCTCGAAGATGTCACGGACCGCGACGGGCTGTCCGCCCTCCCGCAGCACGCCGGCCAGCGCGACCGCCCGCAGCGAGTCGCCGCCGAGGTCGAAGAAGTTGTCGTGGACGCCGATCCGGTCGAGGCCGAGGATGTCGGACCACACGGCCGCCATGGCCCGTTCGTCGTCGGTGCGGGGGGCGACGTGCTCCCCGACGGCGGCGGCCTCGCGTCCGGGCGCGGGCAGCGCCCGGCGGTCGAGCTTGCCGTTGGCGGTCAGCGGCAGGTCCGGGAGGGTGACGAAGGCCGACGGCACCATGTACTCGGGCAGCGAGGCGCCGAGCAGTTCGCGGAGCCGGGCGGGTGCGAGGGCCGCCGGGTCGGCGTCGGCCGCGGGGACCAGGTAGGCGACCAGGCGTCTGTCGCCCGGTGCGTCCTCCCGTACGAGCGCCACGGCTTCGGCGACGGCGGGGTCGGCGGTGAGGACTGTTTCGATCTCGCCGGGCTCGATGCGGTAACCGCGCAGCTTGACCTGGTGGTCGGCGCGCGAGACGAAGTCCAGGTTGCCGTCGGGCAGTACGCGGGCGAGGTCGCCGGTGCGGTACAGGCGGGACCCCGGCGGACCGTAGGGGTCGGGCAGGAAGCGCTCGGCGGTCTGGGCCGGGCGGCGGGCGTAGCCGCGCGCGAGGCCGATGCCGCTGACGCAGACCTCGCCCACGCCGCCGATCGGTACCGGCCGCAGTTCCCGGTCGAGGACGCGCATGGAGGTGTGCGGGATGGCCCGTCCGATGGAGACGAGTTCCGCGTCCTGGGGGCCGTCGATGAAGTAGGCGGAGTTGCCGACGGTGATCTCGGTGGGTCCGTACTCGGCGGCGAGACGCGTGCCGTCGGGGCCGGCCATGTCCAGCCAGCGGTTGGCGAGCCGGCCGGTGAAGGAGTCCCCGGCGGCGATCACGACTCCCGCCAGCGAGGCCGCCTGCTGGCCGGTCAGCTGCTTGGTGAGCAGGTCGAGGTGGCCCGGGGTCAGCTTCACGAAGGAGTACGGGGCACGGCGGACGAGCTGTGCGCCCAGCTCCGTGATGTCGGTGTCCTGGTCGAGCAGGTGCACCGGCTCGCCGGTCATCAGCGGGGTGTACAGGTCGGGTACGCCGAGGTCGAAGGCGAGGGACGAGAAGAACGGGGCGCCGCCCCGGCCCGCGCTCGCGTAGGCGTCGACTGTCCAGTGGAGGTAGTTGGCGAGCCCGCGGTGGCTGACCAGGACGCCCTTGGGGCGGCCCGTCGACCCGGAGGTGTAGATGACGTACGCGAGGTGGTCGATGTCGTGGCCGCCGGGCGGCGGCGTGAGCGGGGTGGTGGCCTGCCGCTGGAGGGCGGCGCGGTCCGCGTCGTCGTCGACGACGAGGAGCCGGGCTCCGGTGCCGGCCAGTCGTGTCGCGTGGCGCCGTTCGGTCACGATCAGTTCGGTGCCGGTGTCGGCGACCATGTGGGCGAGCCGGTCGTCGGGGTAGCCGGGGTCGAGGGGGACGTACGCGGCTCCGGTGCGCCAGATGCCCAGCAGGGTGGCGACCGTCTCCGGGGTGACGTCGAGGAGGACGCCGACGGTGCGTTCGGGTCCGGCACCGAGTTCCCGCAGCAGGTGGCCGGTTCGGCAGGCGTGCGCGTCGAGTTCGCGGTAGGTCATGGTGCGGTCGCCGTGGAAGACGGCGGGGGCGTCCGGTGTCCGGGACGCCTGGAGCGCGATGGCCTCGTGGACCGGGCGCAGGGCGGCGGGGTCGAGCGGCGCGCGGGTGCCGACGGGGTCGGGCCTGCCGTCGATCAGCAGGGTCCGTTCGGCGTCGTCGAAGATGTCCAGGGCCGACACGGGGGTGTCGGGTGCCGCCGACACGGCGTCGAGCAGCCGGGTGTAGTGGCCGGTCAGGCGCTCGGCGGTGGTCGCGTCGAAGAGGGCGGTCGCGTATTCCAGCGCGCCGTCGATGCTGCCGTCGGGCCGCTCCTCCAGGTGCATGGTGAGGTCGAACCGTGAGGTGCGGCAGGGGACGTCGACCGGTGCGACGTCGACGCCGGGCAGGTCCAGCGGTTCGGTGGCGGCCGCTTCGGCGAGGTCGAACATCACCTGGTAGACGGGGGTGGTGGACAGGTCCCGTTCCGGTGCCAGCGCTTCGGCCAGCCGGTCGAAGGGCGTTCCGGCGTGGTCGAATGCGGCGAGGACGGTGCCGCGGTTGTCGGCGAGGAGGTGCCGGAAGGCGGGGTCGCCCTCCCACCGGGCGCGCAGCACCAGGGTGTTGTACGCGTACCCCGCCATGGTGGTGAGGTCGTCGCGGGTACGGGCGGAGACGGCCGTACCGACGGCGATGTCGGTGCCGCCGGTGTGCCGGGCGAGCAGGGTCTGGAACGCGGTGAGCACCACCATGAACAGGGACGCCCCCTGCTCGTCGGCCAGCGCTCGGAGCCGGGTGGCCACGTGCCGCGGCACGGTGAACCGCTGCTCGGCCCCGGCCCACGACCGGACGGCGGGGCGGGGCCGGTCGGTCGGCAGGTCGAGCGGGTCCAGCCCGGCGAGGTGCCGTCGCCACCAGTCGAGTTCCTCGCGCGCCGCCGCGCTGTCCTCCCGGGCGGTGAGCCAGGCGGCGTAGTCGGCGAACTGCACCGGCTCGGCGCCGAGCCGGGGTGCGGCGCCCTCGGTGCGGGCGCGGTACAGCTCGGACAGTTCCTTGAGCAGGAGCACTCGGGTCGCGGCGTCGCACACCATGTGGTGCAGCACGAACACGAGGAGGTGGTCGTCGTCGGCGAAGCGGATCAGCCGTATCCGCATGGGCGGTTGCGCGGCCAGGTCGAACGGGTCCAGTGCGGCGGCCTCCAGGCGGCGCTCGGCCTCGGCGTCGCGCTCCCGCGGGCCCAGGCCGCGCAGCTCGGTGACGGTGAGGTCGGCCGGCCCCGGCGGGTCGATGACCTGGCGTGGTTCGGTGCCGGTGAGGACGTAACGGGTGCGGAGGATCTCGTGCCGCGCGGTGAGCCGGTCGCACGCCGCGCGCAGGGCGTGCGCGTCGACGGGCCCGCGCAGCCGGTAGGCCATGGGCAGCAGGTAGTCGGGGGCTTTGGGGTCGAGCTGGTGCAGGATCCAGAACTGCCGCTGTCCGGACGACAGGGGGAGCGGCTTTCCGCGCGGCACCGGGGGGATGGTGTCGGCGGGCCGCGCGTCGCGGACGGCACGGGAGCCGGTACGGGCGGCGGATCCGGCCAGCCGGCGGCGCAGCAGTTCCTCCCGGAGGGCGGCGGCGTCGGTGGGGGTGGGTTCCGCCTGGCTCGTCTGCGGTCCGGTCACGGATGGATCTCCTTGTGTGCTGCGGCCAGTTCCGCGTCGGTGAGTGCCGCGATCTCCGCGCGTACGGCGTCCTCGACGGCCTCGGCAAGGCCGGCCACGGTGGGGCGGTCGAAGATCGTGCGCGGTGGCAGTTTGATGTCGTAGGTCTCCCGGATGCGGGCGATGACCCGCGCGGCCCGCAGCGAGTCCCCACCGAGCCTGAAGAAGCCGGTGCGGGCGCCGATGCGCGGTACGGCGCCGTCGGCCCCGGCCAGCACGTCGCTCCAGATGCGGGCGATGGACTCCTGCAGTTCGCCCTGGGGCGCGGTGTACGCCGTGTCGTCGGACTCGCCGTGGGCGGGTGCGGGCAGCGCGGCGAGGTCGACCTTGCGGTGCCGGGTGAGGGGCAGGGCGTCGAGCGGGACGATGTAGGTGGGCAGCATCCACTCGGGCAGGCTGCGGGCGCAGTGGTCCAGCAGGGTGCCCAGGTACGGGAGCTCCTCCCCCGCCGCCGGGACGCAGTAGGCGACCAGGCGGGCCTCGTCACCGGTGCCGTGCGGGACGACGACCACCTCGCCGACGGCCGGGTGTTCGGCCAGTACCGCCCGCACCTCGCCGGTCTCCACCCGCCGGCCGCGTATCTTGACCTGTCCGTCGGCGCGGCCCACGAAGTGGAGGGTGCCGTCGGGCGTCATCCTGACCAGGTCGCCGGTCCTGAACAGCCGGGAGCCGGGCGGGCCGTAGGGGTCGGGCACCAGGCAGGCGGCGGTGGCGCCGGGGCGTCCTGCGTAGCCGCGGAACAGTCCGGTGCCGCCGACGCACAGTTCACCGACGGTGCCCAGGGGGACCGGCCGCAGCTGCGGGTCGAGCACGTGGGTGGTGGCGTGGGGGTAGGGGCGGCCGATGGGGACGGCGGAGGCGGTGCTGTCCGCCTCCCACCGGGTGGCGGCGATGGCGGTCTCGGTGAGGCCGTACTCGTTGACGAACCGCTTCAGGCGGTCGGCGAGGTCGCGGGCGAGGGCGGGCGGGCAGGGCTCGCCGCCGGTCTGGCCGGTCAGCGGCCTGCTGCCGAAGCCCGCGTCGATGAGCATCCGCCACAACGGGAAGCCGGCCTGGAGGTGGGAGACGCCGTGCCGGTCGATCAGGCCGAGGAGCGCGGCGTGGTCGGACGTCTCCTCCTCCCGGGCCAGCACGACCCGGCCGCCCGCGAGCAGCGGCATGACCAGTTCGGTGAGGGCGATGTCGAAGGTGGGCTGGGCGAGGGCGAGCCAGGCGTCGTCGGCGCCCTCGCCGAACCCGAGGTGGGCGCCGTTGGCGCGCAGGGTGCGCAGGACCGCGCGGTGCTCGACGGCGACGCCCTTGGGGCGCCCCGTGGTGCCGGAGGTGTAGATCAGGTAGGCGAGCCGGGCGGGGTCGCGCTCGGCCGGTGTCCGTTCCCGGTCGCCGCCGCGCGTGCCGTCGCCGGGGACGACGAACGCGCCGTGGTGGTGGGGCCGGAGGCGCTCGGCGCCCGCGGTGTCGGTGAGGACGGCGGTGACGCCCGCGTCGGACAGGATGTGCGCCAGCCGCTCGTCGGGGGCGGCGTGGTCCAGTGGTACGAAGGCGGCGCCCGCGCCCCACACGCCGAGCATTCCGGCGACGAGGCCGGGCGAGCGGGGCAGCAGGATCGCGACGGTGTGCTCGGGGCCGGCGCCCACGGCGCGCAGCTCGCGGGCGATGCCCTCGGCACGGTCCGACAGCTCCCGGTAGGACCACTGCTCGTCCCCGCACAGGACGGCGACCGCGTCGGGCGTGGCGCGGGCCGTCGTCTCGAACGCGGCGTACACGCAGCCGTCGGGGGCGGTGTCGGCGGGGCCGTCGGGGGCGGCGAGGGCGGTCAGCCGGGCGCGCTCGTCCTCGGGCAGCAGTTCGGCGGCGGCCAGGGTGGTGCTCGGGTCCGCGACGAAGGACTCCAGGAGCCGTATCCAGCAGGCCACGAACCGGTCGACGGTCGCCTCGTCGAACAGCGCGGTCGCGTAGTGGGCGCCGACGTGCAGGGAGCCGTCGGCCCGGTGCTGGACCACCAGGGAGAGGTCGGTGCGCGCGGCGCGCCAGGCGTCACGGAGCGCGATGCGGCCGGCCTCCGGTACGGCGGTGGCGGTGCGGCCTTCCTCGTGGAGGTCGAAGACGACCTGGTAGAGGGGCGTGCGGGAGGTGTCGCGCTCCGGTTCCAGCTCCTGCACCAGGCGGTCGAAGGGCAGCTCCTGGTGGGCGAGGGCGTCGAGCACGGTGTCCCGCACCGATTCCAGCGCCTCCAGGACCGTGCTGTCGGCGTCGGTGCGGCAGCGTACGACGAGGGTGTTGAGGAAGAAGCCGACGGTCTGGACGACCTCCGGCCGGTGGCGCCCGGCGACGGGCACGCCGACGGTGAAGTCGGTGCGCCCGGTGAGCCGGGTCAGCAGGGCGGCGAAGGCGGTCAGCAGGGTCTGGTGGAGGGTGGCTCCCGCGCCGCGGCCGAGGGCGGCCACGGATTCGGTCAGCGCGGCCGGCACGGTACGGGTCACGAGGCCGCCCCGGCCGTCCCGCTCCGGTGGCCGGGGGCGGTCCCCGGGCAGTTCGAGGGGGGTGATGCCGTGGAGGATGGTGCGCCAGTGTGCGAGGTCGGCCTCGGTGTCCGCCTCGGGGCGGCGGTGCTGCCAGGCGGCGTGGTCGGCGAACTGTACCGGAAGTGGGGGCAGTTGTGGCGCGCTGCCTTCGTGCAGGGCGGTGCCCAGAGCGTGCAGGTCGCGTTCCAGGATGACCGATGACCAGCCGTCGGAGGCGATGTGGTGGACGGTCAGCAGCAGCAGCGGGCCGTCGTCGCGGGTGCGGACCAGCAGGGCGCGCCAGACCGGCCCGGTCTCCAGGTCGAAGCCGTGGGAGAGTTCGCGTTCGGTCAGGGCGCCCAGTTCCGCCGCGTTCGCGGCGTCGGCGACCCGCAGGTCCACCGACGGCGCGGGCGGGTCGATGAGTTGTACGGGTCCCTCGTCCCGCAGTACGTAGCGGGTGCGCAGGGTCTCGTGCCGCTCGACGAGCCGCGCCAGCGCCCCGCGGACGGTCTCCTCGCTCCATTCGGCGGGCAGCCGCATCCACTGCGGGGACACCCATTCCGGGCTTCCGGGCTGCATCTGTTCGAGCAGCCACAGTCCGCGCTGGCCGGACGAGAGGGGCATGCCGTCGCCGTCGCGCTCCACGGGAACGACCGCGTCGTCCTCCGGGGCGGCGTCGGCGTCGCCGTGCGCCACGGCTGTGCCCACCGGCCGGGCGGGCTCGCCCCCGGACAGGAACGCGGCCTGGGCCACCACGGTCGAGGCGGCGAACAGGTCACGGAGGCCCACCGCGGCGCCCAGCGCGACGAGCCGTGTGGCGAGCTGGGGCACCTGGAGGGAGGAGCCGCCGTGCTGGAAGAAGTCGTCGTGGACGCCGATGGCGGTGAGGGGCAGGCCCAGCAGCTCGGACCAGATGGCGGCCACGGCCCGCTCGGCCGGGGTCCGCGGGGCCGCGGAGCCGGCGTCGTCGCCCGTGCCGCCCACCGCCGCGGGGACCGGCAGCGCGGCGAGGTCGGTCTTGCCGCTGGGGGTGCGGGGGAAGTCCGCGAGCGGCACGAAGACGGCCGGGACCAGCGGCTGGGGCAGCGTACGGCGCAGGAAGGCGCGCAGATCGGAGGGGGAGGGCGCGGTGCCGCGGACCTGGATCCAGGCGGCGAGACGCTGTCCCCCCTTGCCGTCCGGGACGGCGCCGGCCGCTGCCGCGTCCACCCGCGGGTGAGCGGCGAGGGCGGCTTCGACCTCTCCGGGTTCGACGCGCACGCCGTTGATCTTGAGCTGCTGGTCCAGGCGTCCGCGGTACTCCAGTACTCCGTCGGGGCGTTGCCGCACAAGGTCGCCGGTGCGGTAGGCGCGGGCCCCCGGCGGGCCGGCCAGATCCGGAACGAAGCGCTCCGCGGTGAGTCCCGGGCGGTCCAGGTACCCGAGGGCGACCCCGGGCCCGGCGGCGTACAACTCGCCCTCGCCGCCGGGCGGTACGGGCGTGCCGTTCTCGTCGAGGACCAGGGCGCGCATCCGGCCGAGCGGCCGGCCTATGGGCACCGGACCATGGGTCTGGGCCGGGTCGAAGCGGTGCTCGGTGATGTCGACCGAGCACTCGGTGGGCCCGTAGGTGTTCCAGATCTCGACCTGCGGAACCCGCGCCAGCAGCCGGTGGCACAGCTCGGCGTAGAGCGGCTCCCCCGCGCTGAACAGCAGCCGCAGCGCACCGCAGCCGTCCCAGCCGGGCAGCTCCGCCAGGGCGCGCAGCACCGTGGGCACCGCTTGGAACACCGTGATCCGCTGCCGGGACACGGTGTCGAGCATCGCCGCGGGGTCGTGCTCGACGCCGTCCGGCGCGAGGACGACGGTGGCACCGCTGATCAGGGGCGCGAACAGTTCGAGCCCCGCCGCGTCGAAGCCGATGGTGGTCTTCTGGAGCATCCGGTCCCCGGGACCGAGCCCGTGTCCCTCCGCCAGCCGGCGCACCCGGTGGGCGATGCCCTCGTGCGGGACGACGACTCCCTTGGGGCGGCCGGTGGAGCCCGAGGTGTGCAGGACGTACGCGGCGCCGTCCGCGCGCGCTTCTCCGCCGCCGGCTCCGGGACGCTCCGCCTCCTCCTCGTCCGCGACCTCGTCCACCATCAGCATCGGCGCGGCGGCCGGTTCCGGCAGGGCGGCGCGGGAGGCGCGCTCGGTGAGCACCACGGAGGGAGCGGTGTCGGCGAGGGCCCAGGAGAGCCGGTCGGCGGGGTGGGCCGGGTCCAGGGGTACGTACGCGGCGCCCGTCTTCCACACCGCGAGGAGAGCCGCCACCAGATCGGTGCCGCGGCGCAGGCAGACGGCCACCCGCCGGTCCGGGCCGGCGCCGAGCGCGCGCAGCCGGCGGGCCAGGGTGTCGGCCCTCCGCTCCAGTTGTGCGTAGCTGAGCCGCGCTCCCGGCCCGCCCGCGTCCTCGACCGCGACCGCGTCCGGTGTGCGCGTGGCCTGCACGGCGATCAGCTCGGGCAGTATCCGGATGTTCACGAAGCCCCCTTCGACAGAAAACGCACCGCACGGGAGAGGCTGAATTCACCGACGAGCAGCACGGAATTCGTTGCATTGGTGTGGTCCGGCACGGCTTCCGCCGGCTCCCCATTCGCCACCCGGTCGGCGCGCATCGCGCTGCGGAGTTCAGCCGGAGGTGAATCCCGACGGTATCCGCGGATTCCGTACGGGGGCAACGTTCACCGGTGTCCGCCGGCCTGGCGCCATGGCAGGCCGCATTATGTGCCCGGTCGGCGTCCCGCCGGCGGGACAAGCGCAGCCATTCGGTCCGGCCCGCCGCCGCCGGCGGCGTACGGCCGGGATCCCGCTCCGGGAAGTCCATTGTCGCCGCCGGGACTTGCCCCGCGCCCTTCCGCCGGTCGAACGTCGAGTGCGTGACTTCGGCCTCGCCGAACCCCGCACCGTCGGTGCAGAAACCCGATGTATCGCCAGGGGCCGCTGTTCGACTGCCGACCCGGCCCCGACGGAAGGGACCCCATGCTTTTCCCGCACACCACGTCCAGGCGCGTCTCGCTGCGCCCGGCCGGCGCCGAGGACGCCGCTCAGGCGTATGAGATTCTTTTCCGCCTGGGGAGCCCGGGGCTCCCGCTGATCGACGATTTCGTGAAATCCTTCGGCGAGCGGCTCTCGGCCTGCTTCCTCGTGCACCGGAACGACACCGAGGAGGTCGTGGGGTTCAGCACGCTCTCCACGCTCGAGGCGGCCGGCCATCTCCGTATGGACGTCAGCCTGGCATCGGAGACGGCCGCGGAATTCGCGACCGACGCCCACGCCCTGACGGCCAACTTCGCCTTCACCATGTGGCGTACCCGTAAGGTGTACGTCCATCTGACGTCGCCGGACACTTCCGGCATCGGTTTCGGTGACGAGTTCGGTTCGCTGCTCAGGTCCGAGGCCGTACTGCCGGATCACGCCTATGTGCACGGCAGTCTGCGGGACGTCCACGTTCTCGCCATTCACCGTGACGACTGGGACACGCTCGGGGTGGACCTCCTCAAGCAGATCGTCTGACCCGGCCGTACGACGGACACATTCACCAGTCAGCTCTTGCATCCCGACGGGAACCCTGGAGGCTCGATGACCCAGCATGTGTGGGGTTATTTGCCGGAGTACGAAAAAGAACGCGCGGAGATCCTCGAAGCCGTCGACACGGTGTTCAGTTCGGGGCAGCTGGTGCTCGGAAAGAGCGTCAGCGCGTTCGAGCAGGAATTCGCGGCGTACCACGGTGTCGGACACTGCGTGGGCGTCGACAACGGAACCAACGCCATCGTCCTGGGCCTGCGCGCCCTGGGTGTCCAGCCCGGGGACGAGGTGATCACCGTTTCCAACACCGCCGCGCCGACCGTCATCGCGATCGACGCCGTCGGGGCGAAGCCGGTGTTCGTCGACATCGACCCCGACACGTACCTGATGGACGTCGACCAGGTGGCGGCGGCCATCACGCCGCGCACCCGCTGCCTGCTGCCGGTCCATCTGTACGGCCAGTGCGTCGACATGGCCCCGCTGGAGGCCCTGGCCGCCGAGCACGGCCTGGTCGTCCTGGAGGACTGCGCCCAGGCGCACGGCGCCCGTCACCACGGTCGTATCGCCGGGTCGATGGGCGACGCCGCCGCGTTCTCCTTCTACCCGACCAAGGTGCTCGGGGCGTACGGCGACGGCGGCGCCACCGTGACCGACGACGCGGAGGTCGACGCCCGGCTGCGGCGGCTGCGCTTCTACGGCATGGAGGACCGGTACTACGTCGTGGAGACGCCCGGTCACAACAGCCGGCTCGACGAGGTCCAGGCGGAGATCCTCCGCCGCAAGCTCACGCGCCTGGACGACTACGTCGCCCGCCGCCGGGCCATCGCCGACCGGTACGCGGAGGCGTTCGAGGGCACCGGCATCGTCACACCGCGCACGGCGCCGGGCAATGAACACGTCTACTACGTCTACGTGGTGCGCCATCCCCAGCGCGACCGGATCATCGAGACGCTGAAGAAGGAGCACGACATCGCGCTCAACATCAGCTACCCGTGGCCGGTGCACATCCAGTCGGGCTTCAGCCACCTCGGCTACACGAAGGACGACCTGCCGGTCACCACCCGCCTGGCGGACGAGATCTTCTCGCTGCCCATGTACCCATCGCTGACCGACGCCGAGCAGGAGCGGGTCATCGAGACGGTGCGCGATGTCGCGGGAAGGCTCTGACCGGAGATGACACACGTCGTGGAGTCGGGACCGCACGGTCCCGCCCTCCGCTGGGAGGCGGACGGCCCCCGCCTGACCTCGTCGGCGGAGTTCCACAGCTGGTGGGAGGAACGGCTGCGGACCGGCGGCTTCTCGGTGGAGCGCATACCCTTCGACCGCCTGGACGCGTGGTCCTTCGACCCCGCGACCGGGAACCTCCGCCATGACAGCGGACGGTTCTTCACCGTCGAGGGGCTGCGGGTGCGCGAAGGCACCCGCGACACCTGGTCGCAGCCGATCATCCACCAGCCGGAGATCGGCGTCCTCGGCATCGTGGTCAAGGAGTTCGACGGCGTCCTGCACTGCCTCATGCAGGCGAAGATGGAGCCGGGGAACGTCAACACGATCCAGCTGTCCCCGACGGTGCAGGCCACCCGCAGCAACTTCACCCGGGTGCACCGCGGGGCCGGGACGCTCTACCTGGAGCGGTTCATCGGACCCGACCGCGACCAGGTGCTGGTGGACGTGCTCCAGTCGGAGCAGGGTGCGTGGTTCTGGCGCAAGCGGAACCGGAACATGGTCGTCCTGGCCACGGACGACGTCCCCCTGGCGGAGAACTTCTGCTGGCTCACGCTCGCCCAGATACGCGAACTGACCCAGCGGGACAACCTGCTCAACATGGACGCCCGCACGGTCCTGTCCTGCATGCCCTTCGCCCTCCCCGACGAGGCCGAGGGCTCGACGGGCAGCGCCTTCCGGGACGCCCTGGTCCGGTCCTTCCAGTACCAGACGGCGGGTCGCAGCAAGCACGCGCTGCACACCGCGGGGGAGATCCTGAGCTGGTTCACCGAGGCGAAGACCCGGTGCGACTGGACGGCACGCCTGGTCCCGATGAACGAGCTGTCGGGCTGGTCGCGCGACACCTGGGAGATCACCGACACCGAGAGCAGGAACTTCCGCATTCTCGCCGTCGAGGTCGCCGCCGGGACGCGTGAGGTCACCCGCTGGACGCAGCCGCTGCTCAACCCGTACGGCGAGGGGCGGGCGGTGTTCCTCGCCCGCCCCATCGACGGGGTGCTGCACCTGTTGGTGCGGGCGCGCCCCGAGTACGGGCTGATGGACCAGGTGGAGATGGCGCCGACCGTGCACCTGCTTCCGGGGCAGGAGACCGGCGACGTCGCCGAGTCGTTCCTGCGGGACGCGCTGCGCCCGGGCGCCGCCACGACGCGGTACGACCACGTGCTCTCCGAGGAGGGCGGCCGTTTCCACAACGCGCTGACGCGCTATCAGATCATTGAGGTCGGCGAGGAGTTCCCGCTCGACGTGCCGCAGCACTTCTGCTGGATGACAGCACGTCAGCTGACCGATCTGCTGCGCCACGGCCACTACCTGAACGTCGAGGCGCGGTCCCTGCTCACCTGCCTGTACAGCCTGTGCTGACGGGCGACAGCGCCACGTACGCAATCACCTTTCGGAAGCTGGTCGGACATGTTTGATGCAGCATGCGTGACAGAGATGTCGATCCGGGACGCCTACCGGATCGTCCCGAACAAGAAGCCGGATCGGCGCGGCCACTTCTACGAGGCCTTCCGCGCCGACATCCTCACGGACATCATCGGCTACCCGTTCGTCGTCGGGCAGGCGAACTACTCCCTGAGCCGGCGCCACACGGTGCGGGGTATCCACAGCACCTCGCTGCCGCCCGGCCAGGGCAAGCTCGTCACCTGTGTGCGCGGGGCGGTGCTGGACGTGGCGGTGGACCTGCGGGTCGGCTCGCCCACCTTCGGCCAGTACGACGTGACGCCTCAGGACGAGGACTCGGGAACGGCCGTTTACCTGGCCGACGGCATCGGCCACGCCTTCCTGACCCTCACGGACGACGCGTGCATGAACTACCTCTGCTCGGAGGTGTACATCCCCGGGACGATGATCGAGGTCAACCCGTTGGACCCGGAGATCGGCATCCCGTGGGACCTCACGCAGGAGCCCGTGATGTCGGACAAGGACGCCGGCGCTCCCACGCTGGCCCAAGCGCAGTCCCTGGGACTGCTCCCCACCTACGAGGAATGCGTCGCCCATTACGAGGCTCTCAAGCAGAGCCCGTCGCGGAGCTGACCCCTGTTCCCGGGTAGCCGATCGCCTCACCCATCCCATGCTGAGCGGAGTTCTTCCACATGTTTCGAGACACGAGCGACAGACTGCGCGTCGGGGTCATGGGGTGTGCGGACATCGCCTGGCGGCGCACCCTTCCCGCCATGGCGGGCAACACCCGCGTGGAGGTCGCCGCGATCGCCAGCCGCAGCAAGCAGTCGGCCGTGGAGTTCACCGACCGCTACGGCGGCCTGCCCCTGGAGGGGTACGACGCGCTGCTGGAGCTGCCGGACATCGACGCCGTGTACATCCCGCTGCCCGGTCTCCTGCACGCCGAGTGGGTCACCCGGGCACTGGAGGCGGGCAAGCACGTCCTGGTCGAGAAGCCGATGACCGGCAGCCTCGCCGAGACCCGCCGCCTCGTGGAACTGGCCCGCTCGCGCGGACTGGTGCTGCTGGAGAACTACATGTTCCTCTACCACTCGCAGCACGAGGCGGTACGCAAGGTCCTGGCGGACGGCGCCATCGGCGAACTGCGCGGCTTCACCGCCACGTTCACCATTCCACCCAAGCCGGCCGGGGACATCCGCTACCGCAGCGAGGTGGGCGGTGGCGCGTTCCTGGACTTCGGCGGTTATCCCGTCCGTGCCGCGCAGTTCTTCCTCGGCTCCCGGCTCCGGGTGGCGGGGGCCGTCTTCCGGCACGACGAACGGCACGGCGTGGTGATGTCGGGGAGCGTGCTGCTGTCCACGCCCGCCGGAATCCCCGCCCAGCTCACGTTCGGCATGGAGCACGCGTACCGCAACACCTACACCCTGTCGGCCAGCACCGGGCACCTCTCGGTGGACCGCGCCTTCACCCCGCCCCCGACGTACCAGCCGGTACTGCGGGTCGAACGGCAGGACCACCGCGAGGAGTTCGTGCTGCCCGCCGACGACCAGTTCGCCAATGTCGTCGAGACCTTCGTCCGGGCGGTCGCCGGTGACGAGAACGTACAGGCCCAGCAGGAGGGCACGCTGCGGCAGGCCGCGCTGATCGACGAGATCCGGCGCGTCGCCGAGGTCACCTCCGTCTGACGCCCCGGCCCGGCGGGCAGCTGAAAGCCTCCCGGTCCCCGCTGGTCGGGTGATCCGGGAGGCTTTCTCAGCGGAAGAACGGGCGCGCCTCAGGAAGCGGTGGCCGGTGCCGTACCGGCCTCGTCGTCGGGCAGGAAGCCGTCCACCCGGGTACCGAGTCCGCGCCGCACGCACTCCTCGTGGACCCACTGGGCGAGTGTGATGTCCAGGACGCCCAGGCCGAACGGCGAGAAGACGGCGGTCCTCTCCGGGTCGCGCCGGAAGTCCGCGCTCCCGTCCAGCAGCGCACCGATGGGCGCGTCGATGAACTCCCGCCCGCCCGTCGCCTGTTCGGCGAGGTGGAGCGAGGTCCGCTCACGGCACACGTGATCGGCGTCGTCCACGACGTTCTGCGCGCCGAGCACCGCCTCGACCGTCAGGTCGCGCAGCGAGACGTGCAGCACGGTGGTGCCCGGTGCGCACGCGGTCAGGTCCGTGTGCGGTTCGCCGGCGGTGGTGGCGAACGACACCAGCCGGTGTGCGCCCAGGGCGTCCTCGGCACTCGCGGCACGGCGGTAGGTGATCTCCGGGAAGTCCGCGCCCCCCTGTGCGATGAACGCGTCGGCCCGGGCGGCGTCCAGGTCGTGGACGACGACCTCCCGCAGCGACGGCAGGGCCGCCCTGGTGAACCGCAGCACCTCGCGGTTGATCGGCCCGCAGCCGAGGAGTGACATGCCGCGCGGTGTGCCTTCAGTGGTCAGCAGGGAGGCCGCGAGGGCGGCCGAGGCCGCGGTGCGCCGCGCGGAGATCAGCGACGCCTCGACGCACGCCCGGGGACGCCCGTCCTGCATGGAGTTGAGCAGGATCGCGGCACTGGCCCGTTCCTTGCCCCGGGCCACATTGCCGGGGAAGCTCGCGATCCACTTCATTCCGGCGACGGCGTTGTCACCGCCCGCGTACGCGGGCAGGCCGATGATGCGGTCCCGGGGGCTGTCGGGGAAGCGCAGGAAGACCGAGTGCGGCAGCGCGGTGCGGCCCGCCTCGTGGAGCCGGTAGGTCTCCCCCACCAGCGACAGGATCTCCTCTTCCCGGCCCTCCATCACCCGGCGGGTCTCCCGGTGTCCGATGATCAGCACGAAACAGTCTCCTTGAGGTCGATACCGGCGCCGTGCGGTGGGGTGTCACGGGAGGACGGGTCGTCCGCCCACAGGTGGGTGACCTCGCCGAAGTGGCGCCGCACCCAGGCGTCGGAGTAGACGGTGTCGAGGTAGCGGTCACCGCCGTCGGGCAGGACCAGGACGCAGACCGACCCGGCCGGGATGCGCGGCGCCATCTTGCCGAGGGCGGCGACGATGGCCCCGGAGGAGCCGCCGGCGAGCAGCGCCTCGTGCCGCACCAGCCGGCGGCAGCCGACGACGGCCTCCAGGTCCGTGACGTGGACGACGTGGTCGGCGGCGGTGGGGTCGAAGAGGGACGGCAGGACGGAGGTGCCGTGCCCGGGGATGAGCCGGGAGCACGACACCGGCGAGTCGAACAGCACGCTGCCCACCGCGTCGACGGCGACGACGCTGGTGTTCAGGCCCTGTTCGCGTACGTAGGCGGCGCAGCCGCCCAGCGTGCCGGTGGTGCCCGCCGCGCAGAAGACGTAGTCGACCTCGCCCTTGAGGGCCTCGTCGATCTCCCGCATCGTCGTCAGGTGGGCCGCGGCGTTGAGCGGGTTGCCGTACTGGTCGGGCAGGTACGCACCGGGGATGCTCGCGGCCAGTTCCGCGACGCGACGGAGCCGCTCGGGCAGGTACTCGCCGGACACCGGATCGGGCTCGGTGACGACCTGCACCTCGGCGCCGTAGGCGCGCAGGACCGCGAGGTTCTGTTCGGTGGTGCGCACGTCGACGACACAGATGAAGCGCAGCCCGTAGTAGCAGCAGACCTGTGCGAGGCCGATGGCGAGGTTCCCGGAGCTGGACTCGATCACGGTGTGCCTGCCGGGTACCAGTTCCCCGGAACGCAGCTTGTCCAGCAGCATGTTGAGCGCCGGCCTGTCCTTGATGCTGCCGCCCGGATTGAAACGCTCGACCTTCGCGAAGACCCGGAATTCACCGTCGGCTGCTATTTTCTCCAACTCGACCAGGGGCGTATTACCCACGGCCGAGAGGATTCCTTTGACCTCGGCTTCCGCCACGGGCTCCACCTGGTCCTGAAGAAGACTGTGCGGTTCCCCCATGCGCTTGACGCCCCTGTCATTCGGTTAACGGTTGCCCGTACCGTACTTGGCCAATTCCGGGGTGTGTCCACCACCGTTGTCCGAGTTTCTCCGCGGGCCCGGCGGGCGTCGGGCCCGCTCCCGTAACAGCGTGTCCGCCGTGGTGTCGATATCCTGCGTCGACGGTGCCCACACCTGCGCACGGCCCGTGTGACGGCGGCCGGTGTGTCCCGCCAGCGGGACAGAATCCGATTGCCCGCACTTCCGTCGCGGCCCTGTTTCTGTGAAGAATCTGGCTCATCCGCCACTTACGCTTCGACATGGCCCCGTGCTCAGGTCGACGGAGTCGGCTTTCCCGTACCGCATTCCGTACGGACTTTCCGTCCCAATTTTCGTGGCGCGGTATTCGTGCCCCCAGGAGATCTCATGCCGAGCACTTCGCAGTGCCGCGTCTGCGGCGACCAGGTGACCGAGTTCTTCGACTTCGGCCGCCAGCCGTTGTCCGACGCCTTCCACACCCCTGGCTTCGATTTCGAGAAGGAGTTCTTCTTCCGGCTCGCGGTCGGGCTGTGCCAGGGCTGCACGATGGTGCAGCTGATGGAGGAGGTGCCCCGGGACAACATGTTCCACGAGGAGTACCCGTACCACTCCTCCGGTTCCGCCTACATGCGGGAGCACTTCGAGGGCCTGGCCAAGCGGCTCCTTGCCACCGAGCTGACCGCCGACGACCCGTTCGTCGTCGAGCTGGGCTGCAACGACGGCGTGATGCTCAAGGTCATGGCCGAGTCCGGGGTGCGTCACCTGGGTGTCGAGCCTTCCGGTGGCGTCGCGGACGTCGCGGCCGCCAAGGGCGTGCGGGTGCGCAAGTCCTTCTTCGAGGAGTCGACGGCCAAGGAGATCGCGGCCGAGGACGGCCGGGCGGACGTGATCTACGCGGCCAACACGCTGTGCCACATCCCGTACATGGAGTCCGTCCTGAGCGGCGTACGCGCGCTGCTGAAGCCCACGGGCGTGTTCGTCTTCGAGGACCCGTACCTGGGCGACATCGTGGAGCGCACGTCCTTCGACCAGATCTACGACGAGCACTTCTTCTTCTTCACGGCCCGTTCCGTGCGGGAGATGGCGGCGCGCAACGGCCTGGAGCTGGTCGACGTCGAGCGGCTGCCCGTGCACGGCGGCGAGGTCCGTTACACGCTCGCCCCGGCGGGTGAGCGCACACCGTCGCAGGCCGTCGCCGACCTGCTGCGGGACGAGGCGGAGAGCGGGCTCGCCGAGCCGGCCACCCTGCAGGAGTTCGGCCGCAAGGTCACCGTGATCCGGGACGACCTCACCGGCCTGCTGCGCCGCCTGAAGGACGAGGGGAAGAAGGTCGTCGCCTACGGCGCGACGGCGAAGAGCGCCACGGTCACCAACCTGTGCGGCATCACCCCCGACCTCGTGTCGTTCGTCTGCGACACGACGCCGGCGAAGCAGGGCCGGGTGACGCCGGGAACCCACATCCCGGTGGTGACGCCCGACACGTTCGCGGCGGACTACCCCGACTACGCGCTGCTGTTCGCCTGGAACCACGCCGACGAGATCATGGCCAAGGAGCAGGCGTTCCGGGACGCCGGTGGCAAGTGGATCCTCTACGTGCCCGACGTCCGGATCGTATGACGCGGACTGGGACACGAAGCCGTCCGTCGAGGAGGGGAGGACGTACGCCATGAGAGCCGGCGTACAGAACGCGACCGGTGAACCGGAACGGCTGCCCGCCGCGCCGGCCGTGCCACGGCCCCGGCAGGCCCGTGACCTGACGGACACCGGTGCCTTCCGGGACTTCATGGGTTCCTATTTCACCGGGGTCTCCATCGTCACGGCACTCGACGGCGAGGGCCGGCCGCACGGGCTGACGTGCAGCTCGCTGACGAGCGTGACCCTCGCGCCTCCCACCCTCCAGGTCTGTCTGGACGTCCGGAGCGGGACGCTGGCGGCACTGCGCGCCGAGGGCAGCTTCGCGGTGAACCTGCTGCACCAGGGCGGAGCGCACACGGCCGGGGTGTTCGCCTCGGCCGTGCCCGACCGGTTCGCGCGGACGGCCTGGCGCCGCTCCTCGCGGCTCGGCCTGCCGTGGCTGCACGAGGACGCCTACGCGGTGGCGGAGTGCCGGGTGGTCGAGAGCGTGGAGATCGGCGACCACATGGCCGTCTTCGGTGAGGTCGTCGGCGTGGAGAACGGTGCCGGCTGGCCGCTGTTGTACGGCAGGCGCGCCTTCCGGAGCGTGGACCGTGCCGGAGCGGTGGACGGCGTGCGGGCGGAAGCGAACGTCTCGTGACTTCCTCGCCCCGCACCCCGCCGCCCCCGTCGTCCGGCTCGCACACCCCGGCCGCGTCCCCGTCGCGGCCGGTCGGGTCCGGGGACGGTGCCCCTGCCGGCACCGTCCCCGGCAGGGGCGGCGGCAAGGGCACGCGGCGGCTCTGGGGGCCGCTGGGGGTCGTCGCCGCGGGTGCGGCGGTCCTCGTCCTCACCGGCCTCTTCTCGGGCGGTCCCGGCACCCTGTGGGACGACCCGCTCACGCGCTTTCTGCTCGCCCTCACGGTCGTCCTGTGCGTGAGCCACCTGTTCGGGGAGCTGCTGCGCCGGATCGGTCAGCCCCCGGTGGTGGGGGAGATCCTGGGCGGCCTGATGCTGGGCCCGTCCGTGCTCGGAGCGCTGTGGCCCGCGGCCACCGACTTGATGTTCCCCCCTGCGGTGCTGGCCGGTCTGGACAAGGTCGCCCAGCTGGGCCTGGTCGTCTTCATGTTCCTGATCGGCAGCGAGGTGCGGATCGAGCGGGCCCGGAACCAGGGGCCGCTGGGTGCCGTCCTGGCCGGCAGCATGGCGCTGCCCTTCCTCTGCGGTACGGGGCTGGCGCTGGCCTTCGCCCCCCACTTGTCGGGTGACACGACGTCGACCAGGTTCGCGCTCTTCTTCGGCCTGGCGGTCTCCATCACGGCCGTGCCGGTACTGGCGCGGATCCTCGTCGACCTGGGCCTGGACCGCACACGGGCCGGCAGTGTGTCCATGACCTGCGCCGCGCTGGGCGACGGCCTGGCCTGGCTGGTGCTCACCGTGCTGCTCACCGGGTCCCCGGCCGGCGGCGGTGGCCACCTGCTGAAGACCGTCGTGTGGGTCGCCGCGCTGGTGGCGCTGACCTACCTCGGCGTACGGCCGCTGCTGGGGCGGCTGTTCGCCCGCGCGCCGTCCGAGCGGCTGCTCGCGGTGGTTCTCATCGCCGGTGCGGTGGGCTGGGCGCTGCTCACCCAAGTGATGCACCTGCACCCGGTCATCGGGGCATTCCTGTTCGGCACCGCGGTGCCGCGCGACGTGCCCGCCGTGGAACGGGTGGTGAACACATTGCGCGGCTTCACGATGCTGGTGCTGCTCCCGGTGTTCTTCGCCGGAGTCGGCGTCCGGACGTCACTCGGCGCCTTCGGCTCGGAACCCGGGATCTGGCTGCTCTTCGCGGCGGTACTGGTGGTGGCGCAGGTGTCCAAGGTGGTGGGCGCGGGTGGCGCCGCCCGGCTCGCCGGGATGACCCCGCGCGAGTCGTGGCAGATCGGCGTCCTCATGAATTGCCGTGGCGTCACCGAGCTGATCGTGGCGACGATCGGCCATCAGGCCGGTCTCATCAACGATCTGTGCTTCACCATGCTGGTGCTGCTGGCCATGACCACCACGGCCCTGACCGGTGTGGTCGTGCCCCGCCTGGGCAGGGACCCGGTGCCCGACGCGAGCGGCGGGCGCAGCGGGGAGGTCCACGGCGTCACGCGCACGTCGCGGGACTCCGGTCCGTGACCGGGCGCCGCACGGCGAACCCCGTGTCGGGGTCGTCGTATCCCCTGCCCATCGCCCTCCCCTGCTCCACGAGTGCCATCCGGCGTGCGTGCTCGTGGAGCAGCCCGTGCATCCGGAAGCGGTCCGGTGCCACCTCGCGTACCAGGCCCGCGTCGGTGAGCACGCCGAGGGCGCGGCGTGCGTCACTCACCGTCCGCCCGCTCAGGACCGCGGCGCGCTCCAGGTCGGCGTCGCGTGCGGAGTGCCGGCCGAACGCCCGGTACATCTGGGCGGCTTCCGGCGGCAGGCTGGCGTAGGACCAGCCGAGCACGGCACTCAGCGAGGAGTGCTCGTCACCGGGCAGGGACAGGGTGTCGAGCAGGCTGCCGGTGCGGAACCGGCGGAGGGCCACCTCCGGGAAGGGCGCGATGTTGATCTGGGTCGCCGCGATGCGCAGCGCGAGCGTCAGCCCCTCGCAGGCCGCGATGATCTCGTCCACCGCGGCGCGGTGCCGCGCGACGAAGGTCTCTCCCACGATCCCGCTGAACAGCCGCAGGGCGTCCTCGTCGGCGAGTCCCTCCGTCACGAAGCGCCGTGCCCCGTCCCGTGCGATCAGTCCGGCCAGGCCCCAACGGCTGGTGACGATCACCAGCGAGGAGGAGGTCCCGGGCAGCAACGGCCGGACCTGTTCGACGGAGGCGGCGTTGTCCAGGACGATGAGCAGACGGCGGTCCGCGGCCCTGCTCCGGTAGGCGGTCTCCAGATCGAGGTCGGCCAGCGGCCGTGTCTCGCCGAGCGCGGAGGTCAGCCGGCGCAGTGCGGAGAACACGCTGTACGGCTTGCCCCGTGCGGAGAACGCTCCCAGATCGAGGTGGATCTGACCGTCGGGGAACCGTTCGGACTGGAGCCGCGCGAAGCGGTTGGCGAGCGCGGTCTTGCCCACCCCGGGCCCGCCGGTGAGCAGCAGCAGCGTGGACTCACCCGTGTGGCCTCCGGCCCGTACCAGGGTGTCCAACTGCTGGAGCTCGGTTTCGCGCCCGGTGAACCACCTGTCCTGACGAGTGAGTTGGGCCGCCACGGGCGCCCGTGTGACTGCCGGGGCCTGTCGGCGCGTGTCCTCGGCGGGGCCGCCGACGATGTCCCTCCTGGTCTGTCGCGGGACGCGCGGGCGCTCGGGTCGCAGCACCCTCTCGTACAGCTCCCGCAGGCTCTCGCCCGGTTCGATGCCCTGCTCCTCGGCCAGTCTGGTGCGCAGGGCGTGGTAGTTGGCGATGGCGTCGGCGTGCTGGCCGAGTTCGACGTGGCAGCGCATCAGCAGCAGCCGCAGGCGTTCCCGCAAGGGGTAGCGCTGCACGAGCGCGGACAGTTCGCCGATCGCGGGAGCCGGCCGGTTCAGTTCCAGGAGCGTCTCGGCGTAGTCCTCGATCGCCAGCATGCGGGTCTCGGCGAGCCGCGTGCGCTCCGCTTCGACGAAGGCCCCGACGGCGCCGGCGTACGGCGTACCACGCCACAGACCGAGCGCTGCGCGGAGCCTCCCGACGGCCTGCTCACTGGCGTTGTCCGCGCGCAGTCGCCGGGCGTCGGCCAGGGCGGAGCTGAACCGCTCGGTGTCGACCTGGTCGGCGGGGATGCGCAGCATGTAGCCGAGCCTGTTCGACAGCAGGACCTCGGACTGCGCGGAGCGCGGGCGCTCCGGTTCGAGGGACTTCCGCAGCCGGGCGATATAGGTGTAGACGCTGTTCATCGCTGTTTCGGACGCGTTGACGCCCCAGACAGCACGGACTAAGTCGTCCCGGCTCACTACTCGGTTCCCATGCGCGGCCAGCACGGCGAACACGGTTCTTTGGGTCGGTGAACCGAGTTCCACCTCGTGTTCCCCTCGGAAAGCGGTCACCGATCCGAGAAGAGATGCGCTCAATGATGCATGCAAGCCCGATACCCCCGTATCATTGATGCTACGACGATCGTATCACCGGGACTGCGGCAAACCTACCGATTGGTTCTTAGGTCTGTACCAAGCAACAAGGCCCCGCGGACACAACGGTCCGGCGGGGCCTTCGGTGCAGCGGGCAGGGGGCGGCAGAGCTAGGCAGGGCGAGTGGTACGCCAGTACTGGCGGCCCTTGTTGTCCCGCACGACCAGCCCCAGTTTCGCCAGCTCCTGACGCAGTTCGCGCAGTTCACTGCCACTGTCCTTCTTCTTCAGCGCCTGGTCGCGCGCCTTGAGGAGGGCGTTGGCACCTTCGGGAAGGCCCGGGGTGTCGGGAACCCAGAGCCGGAACTCGTCCTGGTGCGGGTCCTGTTCGGCCCACGTGAAACCGTGCTCGGCGCAGGCGGCAGCGATGCGCTTGCTGTCGATGTCGGACTTCTCCCGGGCCAGTTCCTCTCCCCGGTGGCCGAGCACGACGAGTTCCTTGCCGTCCTGGAACACCATGGCGACGTTCGCCGCGGGGATCCGCTGCGACTCTCCCTTGCGAGTGAGGGTGATCTCGCTCCCGGAGACGCTCGCGGACAACTCGTCCTGCTGGACCGCCACACCGGCGACCAGACCGACCAGCGCACCGAGGCAGATCAGACCGATGGTGAGCCCAGGCTGGGGGATCGAGGTCACAAGTTCCGCCGGACCTTGCATGGGGGCCCACGGCAGGGTCACCAGCCAACCGGCCAGAAGCTCGACGAGCCAGCCGAGCCCGGCACCCACCAGCACGAAGACAGCGACGACGAGAGCCTGTTCGCCGGTCGACTGTCCGAGCTCAGTGGGCTGCCCGGGGTTCGCATTCCGCTTTTCCGTCAAGGTAGATCAGTCCATCCATTCGATCGAGGAGGGGTGGGGGGATCGTGTTGTTCGGTGAACCTCCAGGACCCTATGCCAACGGCCATGGTGGGGCTCATCGGCGCATGGCCGAAACCCGGTTCACCAACTCCGGGACGAGATCGGCGGGATGGGGAACACCGAGGGTCTCCTGACGCAGCCGGCTCGCGCGGTGACCGAACTCGTCGTCCTTGAGCACGCGTTGGAGATGGTCCCGGACGATGTCCCCGGTCGCCCGGGTCGCGTGGGTGGTGAGTCCCGCGCCGTAGGCGGCGAGCCGGCCCGACAGCAATGGCTGGTCGACGTCCCAGGGCAGGGCGATCTGCGGCACGCCGTACAGCGCGGCGGTCATGAGCGTGCCCACGCCGGCGTGGTGGATCACCGCGGCGCAGGTCGGCAGCAGTGCCTGCATGGGTACGTAGTCGACCAGCCGTGTGTTGTCCGGAACCCGTACCGGCCGTCCCCGCCCCGCCGCGCCGACCGTCGCGACCAGCTCGATGTCCAGGTCGGCCACGGCGTCGAGGATCTCCTGCACCCCGACCGGGTAGCCGATCCCGTGGTCGCTGACCGTCAGACCGAGGGTGAGGGCGACCCGGGGCCGCCGCGGCCGCTCCCACAACCATCTCGGCACGACGGCCGGGCCGCCGTAGGGCACGTAACGCATCGACAGGTAGGAGAGGTCCGGGGCGTGCACCTGCAGCGGCGGTGGCAGTACGTCGATGCCGAACTGGCCGGTCACGAGCTCCTCGTCGAACTCCCGGCCGTAGGTGCGGGCATAGCCGCCCAGCCACTCCCCCAGTGGATCGGCGCCGCCTTCGCCGTGGTCCTCTCCGCCGCCCAGCCGGAGGAAGTGGTGCCGCGCCACACCGTGCACGTCGGCGCCGATCAGCAGACGCGCGTGAGCGGCGCCGACGGACTGCGCCGCGAGGGCGCCCGCGTGGGTGAGCGGTTCCCAGACGACCAGGTCCGGCTTCCAGTGCCGGGCGTAGTCGATCAGCGCGCCGGCCAACGGCACATTGATCATTTTGAGCCAGTTCTGGACCTGTGAGCGGTATCCGTCACGCAGGTGATCGAGGGTGATGTCCTCGGGCTTGCGCTCCACCACGTCGTACGGCTCCGGAAGGCCCGGCTCCAGAGTGGTGCCCTCCTTCTTGATCCGGCCCAGTACCTGCCACAGGTCGCGGTCGCTGCCGACGGGAACGGCGGTCAGCCCGGCCTGGGTGATCGTGGCGGCGAACTTCGGCTGGCTCGCTACCCGCACGTCGTGCCCCGCCGTGCGCAGCGCCCAGGCCAGCGGAGCCATCAGCAGGAAGTGCGTGCGCTCCGGGTAGCAGGCGAACAGAACTTTCATGACGTGTCCTCACGGGCCGGCGGTGGGAGTTCGCGCGGGAACTCATGGGAAATGACGCCCGGTCGGCGTGTGTGCCTGACCGCCGGCGGGCGCCTTTGCGATCTCTTTGTCAGCGCTGGCCGCTCCGGTGCTTCACCGTCAGCTCCTCCAGCCGCGGCACGAGGCCGGCCGGGGTGGGCAGTGCCTCGATCTCGTCGCGGAGCGCGGCCGCTCCGCGGGCCCAGCGGTCCTCCTCCAGCAGTCGCTGCACCTGGGCGCGGATCGTCCGCCCGGTCGCCTCGCCGTTGGGCACCCGGATCCCGGCGCCCGCCGCGACGAGCTTCTCGGCGAACAACGGCTCGTCGAAGCTGTACGGAATGGCCACCTGGGGCACTCCGTACCGGGCGACCGTGGCCAGCGTGCCGGGCCCGGCGTGGTGGATGACCGCGGCGCAGGTCGGCACCAGGACGTGCAGCGGCACGAAGGGCAGCAGCCGGGCGTTGTCGGGTACCCGGGCCAGCTTGGCCTTCTCCGTGTCGGCGACGGTGGCGACGACCTCGACGTCCAGATCGGCCAGCGAGTCGAGGACGTCCTGGGTGTTGATGGTGTAGCCGTCGAAGATGTCGGTCGCCGTCAGGCCCATGGTCAGGGCGACCCGCGGGCGGTCCGGCGTCTGCTGCCACAGCCAGCGGGGTGTGATGGCGGGGCCGTTGTAGGGGATGTACTGCGTCCGCTCGTAGTGCAGTCCGGCCGCGCCGCACTGGAGGGAGTGGGGGAACTGGTCGATGGTGAAGTGCCCGGTGACCATGTCCTCGGTGAACTCGCCCCCGTACTTGCGGGCGTAGCCGCCGAGCCACTCCCCGAGCGGGTCCGACCGCTGGGCGGCCGGCTGCTCGGCCCGCAGCCGCAGGAAGTGCTCACGGGCCACCCCGAAGACGTCGATGCCCCACAGGACGCGGGCGTGCGCCGCCCCGCACGCCTTCGCGGCGATCGCCCCCGCGGCGGAGAAGGGCTCCCAGATGACCAGGTCGGGCCGCCAGCTCCGGGCGAACGCGACGAGACCCGCGATGATGGGGAAGTTCTCGGGCTTCTCCACTTCCTCGACGATGCGCGCGTACCCGTCCCGCATCCCTTCCCAGGTGGCCCGCTCCGGTGCGCCGACGACGTCCCAGGGGGAGGGCAGGTCGGCCCGCGCCGCCTCGTACATGTCCTGGCCCGTCCATTCCAGGATGCGGCCCAGATCGAAGTCCCGCCCGACGGGTACCGCTGTCAGCCCCGCACGGGTGATCTCGTCGGCGAACGCCGGCCGGCTGGCGAAGCGGACCTCGTGGCCGGCGGTGCGCAGCGCCCAGGCCAGCGGCACCATGGACTGGAAGATGCTGGTCCCGGGGTTGACCGTGAACAGGACGCGCATGGTGGGGGTTCCTTCCGGAGGATGAGGGGGAACGCGGGTGGTGGGGTGGGCCCGTCAGGCGGCCGCCGCGGTGTGCTCGCCCACGAGGTCCTCCAGGCGGCGGACCACCTCGTGTGCGCCGGGCAGGGCCTCGATCTCGTCCCGCAGCGCGGCGGCACGCTCCGGGAACACCGGCTCGGTCAGCAGCCGCAGCACGGCCTCGCGGACTGCCGCGCCGGTCGCACGGTCGGCCGGGATCACCAGTGAGCCGCCTTGCCGTGCCGCCTCGCGCGCGAGTACGGGGCCGTCGAAGTCCCACGGCAGCAGCAGCTGCGGGACCGGGTGCCGCGCCATCGTCAGGAAGGTGCCGAACCCGGCGTGGTGGATGACGGCGGAGCACGTCGGCGCCAGTGCCTGGAGCGGGACGTACGACACCAGCCGGGCGTTGGCGGGCACCCGGGCGAGCTTGCGCTGTTCGGCCTCCGGCAGGGTGGCGACGACCTCGATGTCGAGATCGGCCAGCGCGTCGAGGACGTCCTGCACACCGATCTCGTAACCGGCGTCGTGGTCGGTGGCGCTGAGGCCCATCGTGAGGGCGACCCTGGGCCGTCCGGGCTCGGCCCACAGCCACTTGGGCACGACCGCGGCACCTCCGTACGGCTCGAACCGCAGCGGCAGCCGGGGCAGGGCGGTCGGGGCGGCCATGGAGTCCGGCAGCTGGTCGATGGTGAACTGTCCGGTGACCATGTCCTCGGTGAACTCGGCACCGTACTTGCGCGCGTAGCCGCCCAGCCACTCCCCCAGCGGGTCCGACCGCTGGTCGGCGGGCTGCAGTGCCCGGAGACGCAGGAAGTGCTCCCGCGCCACGCCGAAGGCGTCGTAACTCCACAGGAGCCTGCCGTGCGCGGCGCCACAGGCCTTGGCGGCCACGGGTCCGCCCATGGCGAGCGGCTCCCACAGCACCAGATCGGGCTGCCATGCGCGGGCGAACTCGGCCACGGAGGCGATCATCGGGAAGCTCGCGGGCTTGTGCCACTGCTGGACGATCCGCGCGTAACCGTCCCGCAGCCGGGGCCAGTCCGCCGCGGACGGCTCCTGGGCGACGTCGTAGGGCGCGGGCAGGCCGAACTCGGGTCGGTACTCCCAGCCGGGCATGCTGCGGCGCAGCTGCTCCCACAGGTCGTAGTCCCGGCCGACCGGGACGGCGGTGAGTCCCGCCTGGGTGATGACCTCGCTGAACCACGGTGTGCTGGCGACGCGCACCTCGTGGCCGGCGGTGCGCAACGCCCAGGCGAGCGGCACCATGGCGAGTACGTGTGCCTTCTCGGGATTCGCGACGAAGAGGACCCGCACGAGCCCGTCACCCCCTCTTGCTCTCGGCGGCCGTCCGGGCCGCGCTGTCGTGGTGGAGCGCCACGAACCGCTCCAGTTCGGGTACCAGGTCGTTGGGACTGGGCATCTCCAGCAGGTGGTCGCGCAGCCTGGCCGCACCCTTGCCGAAGTGGGGTTCGTGCAGCAGCCGGAGCACGGCGTCGCGGACGGCTTCGCCGGTGGTCTCCTTGGGGTTCAGGGTCAGCCCCGCGCCGGCCCGGCCGACGCCGTCGGCCAGGACCGGGCCGTCGTTGTCCCAGGGCAGCATCAGGTGCGGTACTCCGCGCAGCGCCGTGGTGGAGAGCGTGCCGTATCCGGCGTGGTGGACGACGACGTCGCAGGTGGCGGCGAGGGCTTCCAGCGGAGCGAAGGTCACCACGCGGGCGTTGGGCGGGACGCGGGTGAGTTTGCGCTGTTCGGCCTCGGCGATCGTGGCGACCACCTCGATGTCGAGGCCGCCGAGTGCGTCGAGGACGTCCTGGACGCCGACGTTGTACTCGCCGCCGTGGCCGGTGGCGCTCAGTCCGAGGGTGAGGGCGACGCGCGGCTTGTCCGGCTTGTGCCACAGCCAGCCCGGGACCTCGGCGGGGCCGCCGTAGGGCACGGGGCGCAGAGGCAGGTACGTACGGTCGGCACGGCGCTGGAGGAGTTCGGGGACGAGGTCGATGGTGACCTGGCCGGTGACCAGTTCCTCGCCGAACTCGCCGCCGTACTTGCGGGCGTAGCCACCCAGCCACTCCGCCAGCGGGTCCACCTGCTCGTCGGCGGGCCGGAGCTCCTTGAGGCGGAGGAAGTGGTCGCGTGCCACCCCGTACATGTCGATGCCGAAGAGCAACCGGGCGTGCGCCGCGCCGCAGGCCTGTGCGGCCAGCGGCCCGGCATAGGTGAGCGGCTCCCAGATGACCAGGTCGGGGCGCCAGTCGCGGGCGAAGTCGACCAGTCCCGCGGTCATGGGCACATTGCTGGCCATGTGCCAGCGCCTGACCTGGGTGGCGTACCCCTCGCTCAGGTACTCCCAGGTGATGTCGGCGTGCTGCCGGTCGGTGACGTCGTACGGCATGGGCATGCCGCCCTGCTCGGTCTGCCCGAGCCAGTCGGGGTCCCGGGAGATGATCTGCCACAGGTCGTTGTCACGGCCGACGGGGACGGCGGTGAGCCCGGCACGGGTGATCTCGTCGGCGAATCTGGGCTGGCTCGCGAAGCGGACCTCGTGCCCGGCGGTGCGCATCGCCCAGGCCAGAGGCGCCATGAGCAGGAAGTGCGTGCGCTCCGGATAGGTGGTGAACAGAACTCGCATCGTGCGTCCTTGTGGGAGTCAGCCCGCGGTGCGGTGGCGGGCGGTGAGTTCTTCCAGCCGGGGAACGAGCCGGTTGGGGGTGGGCAGTGCGAGCGTCTCGTCCCGCAGGGCTGTGGCGCGCTCGGTGAAGGAGGGGTCCTTCAGCAGCCGCAGCAGACTGTCGCGGAGGGACTGGCCCGTGACCTCGGTGGTGTGCAGGTCCAGGCCGGCACCCTGCGCGGTGAGTCTGCGGGCCAGTACCGGCTGGTCGTAGTGGTAGTGCAGGGACAGGTGCGGAACGGGGTGGCGGGCGAAGGTCGCCAGGGTGGCCGCGCCGGCGTGGTGGACGGCCACCGCGCACCGCTCGGCCAGTGCGTGCATCGGTACGTACGGCACCAGCCGCGCGTTGTCCGGCACGCTGCGCAGCTTGGCCCGCTCGCTGTCCGCGACCGTGGCCACCAGCTCGATGTCCAGGTCGGCGAGGGCGTCGAGCACCTCTTGCGTGTCGATGGTGTAGCCGTTGTAGACCTCGGTGGCGCTGAGACCCATCGTCATCGCGACGCGTGGCTTCTCCGGGCGGCCCCACAGCCACCGGGGCACCGAGGCGGGCCCGCCGTACGGGATGTACTGCATCCGTTCGTAACGCAGTCCGGCCGCCTGGATCTGCAGGCTCGCGGGCAGCTGGTCGATCGTGAAGTGCCCGGTGGCCATGTCCTCGGTGAACTCGCCCCCGTACTTGCGGGCGTAGCCGCCCAGCCACTCCGCCAGCGGATCGCCGCGCCGGCCGGCCGGCTGCTGCCCCGCCAGCCTGCGGTAGGTCTGCCGTACCCCGCCGTGCACGTCGATGCCGAACAGGAGCCGGGCGTGCGCGGCACCGCAGGCCTTCGCCGCGATCGGGCCCGCGAAGGTCAGCGGGTCCCAGACGACCAGGTCGGGCCGCCAGTGCCGGGCGAAGGCGACCAGGTCACCGGTGATCGAGAAGTTCGCCATGCGGTGCCCCTCGACGGCCTCGGCCACCCCGGTCGACAGGTACTCCCAGGTCGCCTTCGCGGGGTCGGTGAACGCGTCGTAGGGCGGCTCGATCCCGGCCCGGCGCGCCTCCGACGCGTCGGCGCGCCGGGCCCACACCTTCTCGTGGTCGCGTCCGACGGGTACCGCGGTCAGCCCCGCCCGGGTGATGGTGGCGGCGAAGGCCGGCTGACTGGCGAACCGGACCTCGTGGCCCGCCGTACGCAGCGCCCAGGCCAGCGGCACCATGTACTGGAAAATGCTCTTGTGCGGATTGGCCGCGAACAGGACGCGCATGTCTCCTCCTCGTGCTCGCTCGTACGCGGAATCAGTGGGCCGGGCCTGCCGGGGCGGCGGTGGCCCTGTGCGCCGCCGCCAGCGCCTCCAGCCGCGGCACGAGGTCGTTGGGCGTCGGCAGGGCGAGGAACTGGTCGCGCAGTGCGGTGGCCGCCTCCCGGTACCGGGCCTCGTTCAGGACGCGCAGCAGGCTCTCGCGCACCTTCGCCCCGGTGGCGCGGTCGGCACGGATCGCCAGGACACTGCCCTGCGCCTCGGCGCGCCGGGCGAGTTCCGGCTCGTCGAAGTCCCACGGGACGGCGACTTGCGGGACGGGGTTGAGCGCCGTGGTCAGGAAGGTGCCGGGCCCTGCGTGGTTGATGACGGCGGTGCAGGTCGGCAGCAGGACGTGCAGGGGTACGTAGGAGACGACGCGCACGTTGTCGGGTATCCGGCGCAGCTTGTGCTGTTCGGACTCGGCGATGGTGGCGACCACTTCGATGTCGAGGTCCGCGAGCGAGTCGAGGATGTCGGAGAAGTCCGCGACGTAGCCGGCGAAGCTGTTCGTCGCGGCGATGCCGAGGGTCAGTGCCACCCGGGGCCTGGTGGGCTCGTCCCACAGCCACCTCGGCACCGAGACGGGCCCGCCGTAGGGCACGTACCGCATGGGCACGTACCGGTGGCCGGCGGCGGTCATGCGCAGCGAGGTGGGGAACTGGTCGATGCTGAAGTGCCCGGTGGTCATGTCCTCGGTGAACTCGCCGCCGTACTTGCGGGCGTAGCCACCCAGCCACTCGGCCAGCGGGTCCGCCTGCTTGTCGGCGGGCTGCCGCGCCTTGAGGGTGAGGAACCGCTCGCGGGTCAGTCCGAGGACGTCGATGCTCCACAGGAGCCGGGCGTGGGCCGCGCCGCTGGCCTTGGCGGCGATGGCGCCCGCGTAGGTGAGGGGCTCCCAGATGATCAGGTCCGGCCGCCAGTGCCGGGCGAAGGCGACCAGGTCCGCGGTCATGGGGAAGTTGTCGGTCTTGTGCCACTGGGCGACGACCTGTTCGTACCCCGCCCGCAACGTGTCCCAGTCCAGGTCCTCCAAGGCGGTCGCAGCCGCGTGGTACGGGGCGGGGAGTCCCTTGCGCTCCGCCTCCGTGCGCTCGGGGTGGAGCTGTGCCAGCCGCCGGCTCGCGCGCTCGTTGCCCACGGGCACGGCGGTGAGACCGGCCTGGGTGATCGTGTCGGCGAACGAGGGCTGGGAGGCCACCCGGACCTCGTGGCCCGAGGTGCGCAGGGCCCAGGCCAGCGGCACCATCTGCTGGAAGAGGCTCTTCTCGGGTGTGGTGGTGAACAGAACGCGCATGCTGCCGTGCTCCTCCTGCGTCGTACGTCGTCTCTCGCGCACCGCTGCGTCCTACGCCGTGGCCGGCGCGGTCGCCCTCCGGCGGGCGACCGCCGCGGCGAGGCTGTCCAGTCCTTCGGCCAGCCCGACCCGGGGGCGCCAGCCGGTGACGTCCTGGAACGCGGACGATCCCAGGACGAAGTCGAGCTGGTCGGTCGGCATGGCGAACTCCGCCGGGGTGGTGTCCTCGACCGGCACCGGCGGCTTCCCGGTGTGACGGGCGACGGTGTCGGCGATCATGGAGAACAGCCGTGCCACGCTCACCGGTTCGCCGGAGCCCACCTCCCAGTGGTGGCCGCAGACCACGTCGAACCGCTCCACGGCGGCGAGGAAGGCAGCCGCCGCGTCGTCGGCCCCGAGCAGGTCGCGCTGGGCACGGCCGCCGTGCCACAGGGTCAGTGGCTCCCCGGCGAACGCGCGCCGGGTCATGCTCGCCACGACCCCCCGGTCCAGGTCGGTGTTGTCGTACCCCTGGCTGTAGAGGGTCGACAGGCGCAGCGTGGTGCCGCGGACGACGCCTTCGGCGGTGGCGGCCTCGATCGCCCGCTCGGCGGCGAGCTTCTGCCGGTCGTACGCGGTCGGGGGCTGGTCGGCCGCGGTGCCTCCGGCCCGCGCGGCGGGCAGCCGGGCGGCCTGTGAGACCGAGCCCGCGAAGAGCACGAGGGGCCGCGGCGCGGTGCGGCCGGCGCGGGCGGCGTCCAGGACGTCGTGCACCAGGCCGAGGTTGACGCGTTCGGCGAGGGTGTCGCCGGTCGCCACCCGCCAGGTTCCCGGGCCCGCGGTGTGGGCGACGAGGTGGATGACGACGTCGGAGCCGGCGACGGCTTCCGCGACGGCGCCGGGCTCCGTCAGGTCGACCGTCCGGTGCTCGATCTCGGCGGCGGTGGAGCGCCCCGGTACGGTCACGGGGCGGCGGCCCACGAGCCGCAGGCGCCCGGGCCGGCCGGCGAGCCGCCGGCTGACGGCCGTTCCCAGCAGACCCGACGCGCCGAGCACGGTGATCAGTTTGTCCGTTCCGTGACCAGGCACGGGTTCTCCTTCACTGCGGTGGCTGTGGGTGGGGCGGTGCCGGCTGTCCGGGGAACCACGGGGAGCCGGCGGGGTGTCGGGCAGCGGGCCGCTACGGCCGGTCGGGGTCTTCGCGCCAGCTCAGGCCGGGGCCGAGCACGACGTCCAGGTCGGCGTCGACGTACCGTTCCCATTCGCTGCGGGTGATCTCGAAGCTGTGCAGGTCGTAGTGGCGCCCGCGGAAGTAGAGGTGGTCGCGGAGCACGCCCTTGGCATCGTTCTGCTTCGGGTTCACACCGACCGAGTCGAAGGTCGCCTCGGTGGTCTGGGCCAGCAGCTTGTCGATGGGGAACATCGCGAACGCGTAGTTGATCGTCAGGTAGATGCACTCGGCGCCGACCCCGAGCCGCGCGCGGGCCGGGTCCAGGTAGGCGCCCGACCTCAGGTGCCCGGCGGGATCGAGCCCGTGCAGGGTGCTGAAGCCGATCACGTCGCCGCTGTCGCGCTGGGCGACGAGGAAGGCGGCGTTGGCACCGAGCGAGGCCCGGGCGCCCGCCGCCGGGCTGACGCTCTCGATCCCGGTCCGCAGCAGGGTGCGGGTGAACTCTGATCGGTCGTCGGCGGACGCGGGGCGGAACTCCAGCCGCCGCGACCGGGTGTGCGGAAAGAGCACGGTGGTCCCCCTCGGTCCCTCGGTCCGGTTCGGTGCCCGTCAGGCCCGGCGCGCATCCGCGCCTTCGGGCCGTACGGCGTCCCAGCGCATCTCGCCGGTGGCCACGGGCAGTTGGTCGAGCTGTCGCACGTCCTCCTCGGTGAGGCGAAGTGCGGTCGCGGCGACGTTCTCCTCCAGCCAGTGCATACGGCGGGTACCCGGGATGGGCACCACCTCCGGGCCCTGGGCGAGCACCCAGGCGATGGCCACCTGCGACGGCGTGGCGCCCTCGTGCCGGGAGCACACCTCGCGCAGGCCCGCCAGGATGGCCTCGTTGGCGCGCATGGCCTCCGCCCGGAACCGGGGGTCACGCGTGCGCGAGTCCCCCGCGTAGAGGCTGTCGTGCGAAACCTTGCCGGACAGGTAGCCGCGGCCGATCGGGGCGAAGGCGAGGAAGCCGACCCCGTTCTCCCGGCACCATGGAAGGATTTCCCGCTTGTTCTGCGGGGCCCATACGGACAGTTCGTACTGGACCGTGGTGAGCGGGAATATCCGGTGCATCGTGTCGAGTTCGTCCCGGGTGGCGTGCGAGATGCCGAGCGCCCGGACCTTGCCCTCGGTGACCAGCTCGCCCAGCGTGCCCCAGGTCTCGGCGAGCGGGACCTCCGGGTCGATGCGGTGCAGTTGGTAGAGATCGATCGCCTCACCGCCCAGCCGGCGCAGTGACCTCTCGCAGGCCGCCCGGAGGTGCTCGGGCCTGCCGTTGCGGCTGAACGTTCCGTCCGGCCGGGCGACCAGCCCGCATTTGGTGGCGATGCGCACCTCGTCGCGGTACGGCGCCAGGGTCCGGCCGAGCAGTTCCTCGTTGGTGAACGGCCCGTACACGTCGGCCGTGTCGAACAGGGATATTCCTAGTTCAACGGCCCGGTGGAGAACCCTGGCGGATTCCTCGTCATCCCGGCTGTCCGGTCCATAGCCATGGGACATCGAACTGCAACCGAGGCCGAGCGCGCTGACGGAAAATCCGTCGGCCAGTTTGGTTTCCCACATTTACTTGAACTCCCAGAGGTCCTCTCCGACGACTCGGGGCTTGCCCGGATGAATCACCGACGGCCCCTCGCCGAGTGGCACATGAAGAAGTTTGCGCGTGCTGAGTGATGGAAAAATGATGACCTATTCCAGCGGTTCCCGGGCAGCTGTCGGCCGGCTTTTCTGGCCGCCATTCCGGGCCGCCGGCCGAACCGGGGGCGGACCCGCGCTCAGGCCTTGGCCACGAACTCGTCCGTGAGTTCGGGAGCCGTTTCGGAAAGGAACGCGAGGAACTGGTCCGTCCCCATGTCGGGAGCACAGTAGAACCGCTCGCCCACCGCGGTCGACACTCCCATGGTCACCAGCCCCAGCCGCCGCTGGAGCAGCGACTGACGCATCTTCACACCGATGACGGCGTCCTTGCGCAGGGCGGTGGTCTGGCGCCGTGAGACGCCGCACCGCAGCACGAGATAGCGGCCCACCAGGGCGTGCCCCAGAGCCTTGTAGGCCGGCAGTGCGAGCAGGGCCGCCACCGGCGTGAGCCAGAGCGGCACGGTCCACGCGCGGCCGGGGACGACGTCCGTCGCCCCGAGCCAGTACAGCAGTCCCGCCAGCGGGACGACCGTCCAGAAGGCCCACACGAGCCGTCGGACGAGGGCGGCACGCGGATGTCTTCGCAGGGGCGCCTCCAGGGGTCGTTCGGGGCCGGGCAGCACCATGGCGGCGGCCCGGCGGGCCTCACGGATCGGGGCGCGCGGCAGGATGCTGGCCGCGGGTTCGCCGCTGAGGGAGAAGGTGGCGAGGCCGGTCGACAGGACCGTGGTCTCGGTGAGGCCCATCCACCGCCAGAAGAGCGGTTCGCTGGTGTGGATCCCGCGCAGGCGGCGGTCGTCACGGTGCACTTCACGGGTGGAGAACATGCCGTGCCGGGTGAGCAGCGCCGTGCCGTCGTCCTTGTGCACCCGCACCAGCTGGAACAGCCAGTTGTCCTTGAGGAACCCGGTGACGAGGACGAAGTGGCCGAGCACCGTGACCACCAGGCCCCAGTACACCCAGGCGGGGACCGCGCGGGCCTCACGGCCGTCGATGAGGTCACCGAGCCGGCCGATGAGGTCGAACCCCGCGATGGCGGTCATCGAGTCGAGGCTCCACAGCATGAGGCCGCCGACGAGCACACCCCAGATGTTGATGGCGTTGTAGAAGATCCAGTACCAGCGGAACTCCGCGATGGGCGTCTCGCGGGCCTTCTGCTTCTCCGCCTCCTCGGCCTCGGACTCCCGGCCGTACATCAGCTCGCGCTGGAGTGTCAGCGCCATCTGTTTGGATACGGCGTCGAGTTTGATGGCGGGCCGGGTCCTGCCGGAGCTGATGAAGACCACCCGCAGTCCCGCGAGCCGGTGCCGCAGCCGTGACTTGACGTCGACGGTGCGGATCCGGTCCCGGGGAACCTGGCGGTAGACCCGCACGATGCGGCCCGTGCGGATCTCGACCAGGTCCTCGGTGATCCGGTACCGGGTGCGTATCCAGCGCACGACGTCGCCGACGCTGATGGAGAGGCCGATCGCGGTCGCGACCATGGCCGGCCAGTTCTGCATGGGATCGTCGCCGGTGCCGAAGACGAGGAAGGACAGGCCGGTCGGGACCAGGGAGAGCACCAGCCGCCCGAGGTTGACCCAGATCAGCCGGGGGTGCAGTCGCTCCCACGGCTGATCCGAACCGTCCGCCGTGCCTTCGCCCCCGGCCGCCTCCAGCGGCACGGAGTCCGCGTCCGTGTGCGCGTCCGCGTCCAGGTCCACGTCGGTCACGTCGCGTCCCCCGGTACGGCCTGGGTGATCTCCGTCAGTTCGGCCGCTTCACGCGCCACCGTCTCGGCGTCCAGGCCGCCGATCTTGATCTGCCCCTCCGGTGACGCCGTGATCACCCGCAGGGTGCCCAGACCGAGCAGCTGCTGGACCGGCCCGCGCACCATGTCGACGCTCTGGATGCGGGAGATGGGGATGATCCGCCACTCCCGCACCAGCCAGCCCTTGAGCTCGTACACGGCGTGCCCGGTGCACTCCCAGCGGTGCACGCGGTAGCGCCAGCTCGGCATGACGGCGCCAGTCACCAGGTGGGCAACCGCCACGACGACCAGCACGGGGCCCACCCAGGTCCGGCCGGCCTCCCACAGCCAGTACGTGAGGGCCAGGGCGCCGAGTGTGGTCACCGCGGAGATCAGCACCCGAAGCGTCCACCACAGGACGGCCCGCCGTTCGACCCGGTTCCGCGGTGGCCTCAGCTGCGCCTCGGACGTCCGGGAGGCAAGTGCCAGTGGTGGCGGTTTCGTTCCCGTGCTGCCGCTGTCCGGCATCTGTTCCTCCCGTACCCGGTGTTCCCGTGGCTGGCGAAGGCGCTTACGAGACCTCGTCGAGCACCTTCGTGATCCACGTCAGGAGCTCCACGTTCGCGTGCTTGGCCGCCTCCTGCCAACGCTCGCGCTGGTGGTCGTCCGGGCTCATCTTCAGCCGGGCCGGGACCCTGGCGCCCGCCACGATCCCCTTCCGCGCCCGGATCTGCCGCCGCAGCTCGTTGCGGGACCATCCGTGCTCGAGCGCCCGCGCCAGCCATCCGCTCCGGTCCTCCACCGCAAGGCCGGCCACTTCGGCGTGGTGCTGGAAACTGAGTCCGGCGACCCGCTGGGCCGGATCGAACCGCCGGGCGACCCAGGCGTAATTGCGCAACGTCTGGTAGTCCAGCGAGGTCTGTTCGATGGCCCGCTTGTAACGGTCGGGATATTCCGCCTGCCCGTACAACAGCCAGTCCCCCAGCCACCATGCCGACGAGTTGGAAATCGCCTGGATGTGCCGGCCCAGGTTGTGCCATGCGCCGATGGGTATTCCACGGGGAATGGAGAGGGACGTTTTCCTCTTCACCGCCTCGCCGTACGCGCCCGGCGCCACGGGTCTTCCCCGCCCGCTGACCGCGGACGCGACGAGCCTATCTGGTTGGGTGAGTTCGGGCATTGATGACCGCCTTACTTTGCACTGCCCCTACGCCTCCGACCCTCACACACCAATCTTGATGCGAGTTGGACGCGATCAAAACGAGCAGGCCAGCGGAGCGGGGCGCGGCCCGGGCCACGGGCGCTGTCCCGCTGGCGGGACAGGCCCGGTCACAGGCCCCGCCCCGGCCCCTCGGCCCTGCCTCCCGGCACCGTGCCACGCGCCTTGACACCGGGCAGTCGCTCCCCCTCGCGCGATGGCCCGCCCGGTACCGGAGTCCATGCGTCCACCGACGCAACCCGCCCTGGCCCGCGGCCGTTTCCCGCCGTGCGGGGACGCGCGTGCGGGGACACGCGTGCGGGGACGCGCATGACGGGTCACGCCTGTGGGGACGCGTCCGGGGCCACACAGGCCGGGTCACGCCTCGGAGCCACGCGTACGAGGACACGGCTGCGGGAGACGCGCGCCGGGTCGCGCGTGCCGGTCGCGCGTGCCGGTCGCGCGTGCGAGGACACGGGCTGCGGGAGACGCATGCCGGGTCACGCGTGCGAGGACACCTGCCGGGTCGCGCGTGCGAGGACACGGCTGCGGGACACGCGTGCCGGTCGCGCGTACGAGGACGTGTGCGGGGACGCGTGCGGCCCCCTCGTCGTCCGTATGACGGCAAGGGGGCCGGGTCCACCGGGTTCCGCGGATCAGGCCGTGCCCGGACCTCCTGCGACCTGCTTGCCGGGCTCCTCCGCGGGAGCCTCGCGCAGGGCGGCGGCGTCCGGGGAGCGCGTGAGCCACCAGGTGAGGACTCCGCTCACCAGGACCACGGCGGAGACCACGAGCCAGCCCCAGGACCTGAACGTCATGACGAGCGCGGGAAGGATCGCGGGCCCGATCACGCGTTCCGCCGTGGTGCCCAGATTGAACGTGGAGAGGTACTGCGCCCGGTCCCGCTCGGGCGCGAGGTCCATGGAGATCTGCCACGAGGAGGCCGCCTGCCACATCTCGGCGACGGTCAGCGCGAGTACGCCGATGAGCAGGACGGCGACGGCGGCGGCCGCGACCAGCCCCGGATAGTCGTAGTCGCTCACCAGCCCCCACACCACGACGAAGTAGGCGGGCGCCGCGGTGCGGTGCGGTGCCGGGAACTGGAGGAGGTGGCGCGTGGCGCCTCGGCAGCGATGCTCGTCTTCCACCGGGAGCGGTTTCACGGAGCTGTCTGCGACCGTGCCGGCTGCTGACGTGGCAGCTCAGGCGGGGGCCGGCAACTCTCGTGGAATGTCTTTCAGAAGTGCCGGTTCATCGCCTCCCGCATGGCCGAAGTGCAGCTCATGACGTGCTCGCGTGGTGGACAACACGTAAGGTGCGGTCCGTCACTCGCCCCGTCAAGCCTTCCCCACCTCCGGACGTCGTCAAGGCGGTTCGGCAAGCCCTCCTCGACGCTGCCCGCCGCAAGGTCTGCGCCGGCCGGCACACACTCGCCTCCGCCGCGGGCACCCAGCCAGGAACACTTTCCCGTTGCGGCCAGAGCCGCTGTCCTGGTCTCCGTGGACAAGCGCCCCCCCGGTGCCTGGGGCGTTGCCACGAACCACGTGAACCGCGACCACCCCTCGGCCCCGACCGCGAGGGCGGGACGGCTCACCTCCCTGAAGTCCGTGTCCGCCCACACTGGTCCGACCGGGCCGTGAGTCAGCCGAGAGCTCGGGAGAGCGGAGGCCGGCTGCCGTCGGAGGTGACGGACGGCCCTCCGATGTCAGCGATCCGGCCGTCCGTCACACCCTGGCCGAAACCGCTGCCGGAGAACCGGATACGACGGGCCTTCCCAAGCTTCGGGTACGTGGCGGTCAACCGGGCCTCCACCACCTGGGTCCGGTCGGCCAGCACCAGCTCGACGCTGCGTCCGTCGCGCTGTTCGGCGGGTTCTACTCGCGCGTGCTCCGCCTCCGTACGCATGGCGTCCTGCGCGGCCTGAACGCGCCGGGTGACCTCGCGCATGAACCCGTACATCCACGACCGCTTGTACGCGCGCGCGTCCTCGGTGTCGGGACGGTGGAGCCTGTCGGCACGGGCCGCCCCGTCGAGCATCTGGAGGCGGAGGCTCGCGAACAGCAGCTCCGCGGCCTGGACGTCCGCCTCGAAGCCGAACAGGTGGACCCGGTAGCCCCGCCGGCGCGAGTGGAGGTGGACGACGGAGCAGCGCATCGCGTGGGCGATCCACCCCAGCAGCGTGCTGGTCTCCTTGGCGTACGGCGGTCGCAGCGGCACGACCCGGTCCACGGGCAGCGCCGGTTCGCTGTGGCCCTCCAGCATCGCCTGTTCGATGCCGTACTTCGCCATCAGCTCGGTCGCCTTGCCGAGGTAGGTGCGGGCCTCCTCCTCGGTGGCGGCCGGGTCTTCGGCCTTGGTGAGCAGGGCCCTGACCTTCTTGAGCAGGTCCGGGGGAAGGCCCTGCCCGGCGGGCCCGGCGGGCGTGCCGTCCGCGGGAGTGTCCTGGTCGGCGAGGTCGTCGTCCTCGCCGGTCTCCTCGCCCAGGACGGCCTCCGCCAAGTAGGCCGGGTCACCGATCAGGGCGTCGAGGGTACCGAGGGCCTGGCGGCGCCAGTGTGCGGCGTCCTCCGGGCGGAGCCGGGCGCGGACGGTCCTCAGGAGCGTGAACCCGCCGTCCGGGGCGGCTTCGAGGAAGTCGAGCCGGGCGTGTCCCAGGGAGCCGAGCACGAGGAGGGCGCCCAGATCGAAGGCTCGGTCGGGTGCGTACTCGACGCGGATTCCTGGCTCGGGATACCACTCGTCGTGCTGGGTGGTCGGTCGGCCGAAGAGGTCAACCGGCGGCCCGGGGGCGTCTTCGAGGCCGGTGCTCACCTGGATGACGGAGGCCGTCGGCTTCCCGGAGTAGGCCAGTGCCGCCGCCCGCTCCTGAGGGGACGCCACGACGTGGTACCACACGGGCGTGGAGCCCCGCATGCCGTGCCAGGTGCGTACGCCTCGAAGCCGGTTCTGGGCGGCCTCGGAGAGCACGGTGGCGTTCAACGACCCGTCGCGGAAGTCCTCCGGGCCCTGCTCCGGCAGGCAGTCCAGGAAGGCGTCCAGATACGCGTCGGCATTACGGTCCGCCGCCCTGCCGCTCTCCCGCCACAGGCGGCGCTCCGCAGGCGAGAGGGCGTCGACGGTGGGTTGCAGCACCACCGACATGTACTTCTTGATCACCGGGGACAGCTCGGCGAGGAAGCCGCGGATCGCCTCGGAGCCGATGGCGTGCTGGGCCGTTCGCCAGACCTCCAGGCGGTCCGCGTACGCCTGCTGCTCGGCGAGCCAGACGAGGTGTCCGGCGTCGCGAAGGTATCCACTGCGCAGGAGTACGGAATCGGCGACGGCTTCGGTGGTCCCGGGGTCGGTGAGTACGGCGTGGGCCAGCAGCCGCACGGGGTCGGGCTCCCTTGTGAAGAAGGCGTCGAGGGTGACCAGTTCCCGTCCGAAGCGGGTCGGGGCGAGCTCCGGGGCGGATGCCGGCGACGTGGGTTGCGTACCGTTCCAGCGGGCGGCCCAGTGCTCCGCGGCCCGGGCGCCCTGCGCCTCGGTGATCTGCCGGTACCAGCGCTCCGACAGCAGGTCGGCCCAGTCCCGGGCACGCCAGGAGCGCACTCCGACGGCCTCACTCAGGGTGAGAGAAGAGCGCAGGAACATGATCTGCTCGGTCAGGTCGACCCCGGTGGCCTCGGGAAGCAGGCGCTCCAGCAGGTGGGCGGTCTCCTCGACCGGGCGGGCGTCCGCGTCGTCCGCGGCGACCCGTACCACTACGGTCGCCACCAAGGTGGGAAAGTCACCGATGGAACGCGGCAGCGCTTCGTACAGCGCCGGGCAGGTGTCGCGAAGGACAGCCGCCAGTTCGGAGACCTCGCGCTCCAGCCACGCTTTACGCCTCGACGCGAACGCGTTCGCCGTCGGCATGTGCTCGGTCGCGGTAGTCATGTACTTCTCCCCCCGGCTCACGCGCCCCATGCGCATCACAGCTGCCCACTTCACAGATATCAGGAAGTGGATCAGCAGTGGACGAGAACGCGTCAGGTCGGCAGGGAGCACCGGCATTGTCCGTGCCGCCGCCTACGCTTCGGCTGAGTGATCCGTCCGACGGAGGAGTGAGGCCATGACGGGGGACGACCGACCCGAGTTCTTGCTACGCCTTCCCGGGGGGCCCGTCAAGCACCGCCCTCGAGGCGTACTGCTCGACGGGAACGGGACGAACGGCAGCCGGAAGTTCCTCGTGCGTGCTGGTTCAGCGGCGCGCGATCACGTGATGCCATCGTTGCACAAGCACTTCCGAGGGCCTTTCCGGCGACGGGAGGAGCTGAAGGAGCAGGGTGTACTCGTGCCTTCCTCCCGCTGGCACGGATGGCTGGAGCTCACTGAGGACGTGGAGTGCAGCTCGCCCTCGTTCGCGGCCGTCCTGCTCGCCGGTGCTCCACGCAACGGCTGGGTGGAGTGGCGTACGGAGGACGGGACGCCGCTCGGAGACTTCATGACCGGGGTGGGGTCGGGCCCGAACCGCACATGGCTGGTGCGGGGTTCGAACGTGGCCGGACTCGATCTCGTGCGGCGGCTGTGGCTGCCGGAGGGTCTGGTGACGCTCGCCGCGTCCCGGTTGCGGCAGGGGCTGGTCGAAGGAACCAGCAAGGAGGATCTGCGGACGGTGGTGCGGGAGGACTACGAGTCCACGGCGACGTACAGCCAGAAGCAGGACCTGGTGGAGGCGCTGCACGCGTTCCTGTCCCGGATGAAGCCGGGCGACACGGTGTGCACCATCTCGGACGGACGTTTCCACGTCGGTGAGATCACCGGCCCGGCCGTGCAGACCGATTCGGAGGCCGGCCGGTCGAATCTGCGCCGCCCGGTGACCTGGCAGGACGATGGCCACCCGTACGAGGATCTGCCCGAGGAGCTTCAGCAGAAGCTGTCGATCCAGCACGACGTCGTGGACCTGTCGGCCGTGCAGGCGCTTATCGACGGCCTGGGGCTGACGGACGAGGAGCTGGCCGTCGAGGCCGAGTCCATAGAGCGCGACCCGAGCGAGGAGATCCCCGCGATCGCCGCGCGGCGGGAGCTGGAGCTTCCCGAGCCGACGGACGAGCTCGCCTCCGAGCTGCTCGTCCATGACACGGCTTGGTTGCGCGAGGTGCGCGACCTGCTGTGGGACGACCGACAGCTGGTGCTGTACGGCCCTCCTGGTACAGGGAAGACGTATCTGGCGCTGAAGCTCGCGGAGTTCCTCGGGGGCGGTCCGGAGCAGGTGAAGCTGGTGCAGTTCCATCCTTCATACGCCTACGAGGACTTCTTCGAGGGGTTCAGACCGCAAGAGGATCCGGAGACCCGGGAGGTCGCCTTCCGGCTCACGGCGGGACCGCTGCGGGAGCTCGCCGACCTGGCGTCACGGGAGGGAAACCGGCACATCCCGCACTTCATGATCATTGACGAGATCAACCGGGCCAACCTGGCCAAGGTGTTCGGCGAGCTGTACTTCCTGCTGGAGTACAGGAACAAGTCGGTCCGGCTGACGTACTCGGGTGACGATTTCGCGTTGCCGCCGAACCTCTTCGTCATCGGCACGATGAACACCGCCGACCGTTCGATCGCTCTCGTGGACGCGGCGATGCGGCGCCGGTTCGCCTTCGTGGAGCTGTCGCCGCGCACCGAGCCGACCCAGGGGCTGCTGCGCCGCTGGCTCGCCTCCCGGGGCATGGACGGGGAGCCGGCGGAGCTGCTGGACGCGCTGAACAGCCGGATCGACGACGCCGACTTCAGGATCGGCCCCTCGTATCTGATGAAGCGGGGCGTCTACCGGGACGGTGGCCTGGAGCGGACGTGGCGGACGAAGATCCTGCCGCTGTTGGAAGAGCATCACTACGGGGAGGACGTCGACGTCGAGAAGCGGTACGGGCTCGCCGCGCTGCGCGCTTCCCTGCCCGCCGGCCCCACACGCACGTCGGCGCCGTCGGTAGCGGCCGACGGGGAGAGCCCGTGGTTCGCGGCGCCGGTGCTCGGGGAAGGCCCTACGGCCCCGTGACGGCTGTCCACCTCGTCGAGCATGCCCGGCCGGTCAGTCGTCCGCTCCCGGACGCCGCCGGCCGGGCGCTCGCCCGCGCCCGGATCGTGGATGCCTCCCCCGACCCGTACACACCGGGGCACTGGCTGCTGCGGGCGGGGAGCAAGGTCGGGGCAGTGACGGTCGACGTGCCGGGGGACAGCGTGCCCGTCACCGTCCGCATCACTCCCAAGGTGCCCGTTGCCCGGTTGTTCTTCCTGCTCGGCTACAGCCTTGACCCGCGCGGCGCGTGGAGGGGCGGTGACGTGGATGTGGCCGAGCACCGCGAGCTGCTGCCCGCGCTCGCCCACGCCGTGGAGCGGCAGATCGACCGGGCGCTCCGCCAAGGGCTGCTGCAGGGATATCGCACGACCGAGGAGACCGCCCTCGTCGTGCGGGGGCGGATCCGGGAAGGCGATCAGATACGGCGGCACTTCGGGGCGACCGTACCGGTGGAGGTGACCCACGACGAGTTCACGGCCGACATCGCGGAGAACCGCATCCTGCGCGCCGCCGTGGAGCGGCTGCTGCGATTGCCAGGCGTCCCGCGAGAGGTACGCCGACGCCTGCTCCACCAGCGCGCCCGGCTGGCCGGCGTCACGCCCCTGGTACGGGGGCAGACTGTGCCCGACTGGCGGCCCACCCGCCTCAACTCCCGCTACCACCAGGCCCTGCGTCTCGCTCGCGCCGTTCTGGACGGGGCGTCCGCCGAGCACGCACCGGGAGGGCTGCGTGTCAACGGGTTCCTCTTCGACATGAACAGGCTCTTCGAGGATTTCGTGACGGTGGCGCTGCGGGAAGCCCTGCGTGGCACGGGAGTCACCGGCCGGTTCCAGGACCCCCACCACCTCGACGAGGCCGCCGCGATCCGCATGAGGCCGGACCTCGTCCTCTACGGACGGGACCACGCCCCCGTCGCGGTCGCAGACGCCAAGTACAAGGCGGAGAGGCAGGACGGTTACCCGGGCGCGGACCTGTACCAGATGCTCGCCTATTGCACGGCGTTGAGACTGTCTGAGGGCCACTTGATCTACGCGAAAGGGAACGCCGCGCACACGGCTCACCGCGTACGGCACGCCGGCATCGTCATTCACCAGCACGCGCTGGACCTGGACCAGCAGCCGGAGGGGCTCCTCTCCGACATCACCGCGGTGTGCCGCCAGATGCGCGGCGCCCCGCTCGTGTGATCGGTGGCGGATCATCAGTCCAGGGTGCGAAGTTCCCGTCGTGCCGCAGCTCGCGTTCGCCAACAGCTTCTGGGAGAGCTAGGACGTGCCAGGCGTGTGCAAGGCGATGGAGAAGTTCCAGCGGCTCACGGTCGCCGAACTGCACACCGACAAAGGACTGCACCTGGAGTCCGTGGACAAGGCACCCGACCCCCCGTATGAGGACCATCCGCATCAACGACTTCTGGCGGGGAGTCGCCCTTGCACCCGACGACGGCAGCGATGTGTTCCTCCTCGACAACGCCGTGCCGCACGACGACGCCTACACCTGGACCGCGCAGCGGCTGTACACGACGAACAAGGCGACCCGTGCCCTGGAGGTGCGCAACGTCGTCGCGATCGAGCAGCTGACTCCCGCGCTGGAAAAGGCCACGGCCACCGCTCCGTCCCTGTTGTTCGCCACGTACTCCGACACGAAAGCCCGGCCGAGGCCATCGCCAACACCACGAGCCGTATCACCCTGGTCACCGGGCCCCAGGAGCTCACCGACATCCTGGAGAAGCCGTTCGCCGCCTGGCGGGTATTCCTGCACCCGTCGCAGCGCCGGGTGGCCTACCGCCCCTCGTACAGCGGCCCCGTCCAGGTGACCGGAGGCCGCGGGAACGGTGCCTGCTGTTCGTCGCGTGCACCCGGGCCCGGGAGGCGCTGCACGTCTCCTGGACCGGGGTGCCAAGCACGTTCGTGCCTCAGTCGCCGGCCGGTTGAGTCCTGGTCTCTACGGATCTGTCGACTGAAGGGGCAAGCGCCCCAGTGCTCGAGCAGGTTACGTCCGAGCGCATCGTGCGGGCCTACAGCACTTTGCCGGCGAGCTGCCGGCAGGAATGCGGGCGCCCCGGATGTCGAGCCTGTACGTACCGCTGGCGCTGGTGGAGCGGCGAACGTTCGCCGTGCTGCGCAGACAGCCGCGCAGATAGTCGGTGTCGAGCTGGTCCGTCCCGGGCGAGCTGCGTCGCGGTATGCATCCGCTCCTCGAACTCCTGAAGCGCCCTGAACGCCCGCCCGTAGCCACGCTGTGCCTCGATGTCCAGCTGGATCCCGAGCGTCCTGTTGATCGACCAACCTGTCGATCATCCCCTCAACCACCATGGTGGAGGGCTCCCCTTGAGCCAGTTCGTCCGCGAGCCGGACGGCATCGGAGGGAAGATCGGGCGTCGGCCCCCTGTCCGGCCAAGTGGCGCGCGACGTCCGTCCCGCCTACGACCATGTCTTCCGCGTAAGCCGCGCGAAGTGCTTGCCAAAGCCTGACTTCGCCGGAGACCTCGAATCCCTTCTTCTGCTTCTCCAGCCACTCCCTGACCTCGGCAAGGTCGTAGAGGGGGCTGTTCACGCCGCCACCCGCCGTCTTCGGGAAGTCGCCTCAACACCTTCGCCAGTTGGAGACCGCCGCTCGCGTCACGCCGGCGAGGCGGGCGATCTCGGACCCGGATACGAGCGGTTCTGGCCGTGCAGCGCCTGCGTCAGACATAGCGGGAGCGTGCACGAATCGGTCACTGCATCACCGTTTCGATAGGTTGACGTCGCCAACAGAGCACAGTGTTACTCCTGCGACAAGTGGTGGCGCATCTCTTGTGTCAACCGATCCGATGCGTCCATGAGTTCCAGGAGCTCCCGAGTCAGCGCGCGAATACGTACGTCGGTCGACCCGCCGGGTCGCGTCCCGTCGGCTTCCGTCTGGCCGACGTACCGGGCCGGCGTGAGAACGTGCTGGTTCTGACGGATCTCCTCAAGCTGTACCGAACGACAGAAGCCCGGCACATCCCGGTAGCACCCGCCTCGGCGACCCGCGCCGCGCCAGGCATGGTAGGTGTCTGCGATCTCGGACAGCTCCTCGTCTGTCAGCACCCGGTGTGCCCGCCCGGTCATCACACCCATGCCCTGCGCATCGATGAACAACGTCTGGCCTCGGCGATCCTCAGGAAGCCCCGCCCCCTGAGGTGACTTCCCCCTGGACAAGAACCAGACGCAGGCCGGAATCGCCGTGGACGGAAACAGGTGGGCAGGAAGCGCCACGATGCAGGCGATCAGGTCGTCCTCCACGATCCCCTTGCGGATCTCTCCTTCACCCATCTGCCTCGTCGAGAGAGAGCCGTTCGCCAGGACGACACCAGCGCTTCCTCCGACGTCCAGCTTGTCGACGACGTGCTGGAGCCAAGCGAAGTTCGCATTGTTCCGCGGTGGAGGACCGTACGGCCATCGACGCTCCCGGCCCGGGCGCGTCCAGTCGGTGATGTTGAAGGGAGGGTTCGCCACCACGACGTCCGCCTTGAACGTCGGCCACAGATCATCCGCCAGCGTGTCGCCACACCCCAGGTTCGCATCCAGCCCCTGCATGTGCAGGTTCATTCGCGCCAGCCGCCAGCTCTGAGCGTTGATCTCCTGGCCATAGCACGCGATCTTCGAGACGTCCACGCCTCGCTCCACAGCGAACCTGGTCGCTTGCACGAGCATGCTGCCGGAGCCGCAGCACGGGTCGTACACGCGCCCCTGACGTGGCTGCAGCACCTCGACAAGGAGGCGAGAGACGCTCCTTGGTGTGTGAAAAGCGCTGCCCTTCTTTCCTTCGAGGCGAGCCAGGCCCTCAAGGAGCTCCCCAGCCACCGTGCCATCGATGGCGTCGTCGAAGAGTGCGAAGAGCGCGGTGATGCTCGGACGTTCCATGTCTCTGATGAGGGCCCTGGCGGGCGGAAACAAGTCAGCAAAATCGCGGCCACTGCGCTCGATGGCCCTGAACGCCTCGTCGAGCGCCGACACCGGATCGTCGTCGGGGTCCTGAACGCGCTGGAAGAGAGTCTTCCATCGGGCCACTTCCGGGACCCATCGCAGTCCTTCAGCGGCGCAGTGGAAATTCGTGTCGTCCAGACCTTCCACTTCAGTATGTCGTCGCCCCTGTTCGAACTCGGTGGACAATAGCCGAACGTAGAGCAGGGTCAGGACGGTGCTCTTGTAATGTGCCGTGTCCATGGAGCCACGAAGAATGCCGGCAGCCTTCCACAGCAGGTCGGAGGCCGACGTCGGCTGCTTGCTCCGCGCAGGGACTTTCCTCACCTCCCACCCCCGAGGTGCCCGGTCATCTCGGACCCGACCAGATCCTGGAGGGCGCTGTTCTCACTGAGAGCCGCGCGGAGCCGGGCGTGGAGCGGGGCTGCGATACGGGCGAACCGCTCTCGTACCTCATCAGCCGGCCAGGTCACAGCAAACTTCGCGAATGCCTTCCGGCTCATCGCACGCGCCTGTTCTCCTTGCGCCGTGGCGACGAGCTCCCCGCTTCGGGCGCGAAACTCGTGCAGGAGCCACATCCGGTCGGCCGCGGTCTCGGTGCGGATCGCCAGCATGCCACGGCCGGGCACGACGGGAATCGCGGCCACAACCGTCCTTACTTCCCCGGGCCGCGGCGCGATCAGCAGCGTCCCGATGTCGCAAGCCGTGTCGAGAGGCGCCCATGTGATCTCGGCTGTCCGGTCCAGATAGGCCGTTCGACTGTTGAGCACCTCCTTCGGTGACGCCCATGCGATCGGCGCAGCACCTTCGACCACACCGGTCCGGCGAGCTCCCCCGATCACCCGGCCCACATCAGCGACTGGCGCTCGCGATCGGCAGGCTTGGCTGTACTCCTCAAGGACACGACTGAAATATGCGTCCGCGAGTTCGGCGGCGCGGTCGGCGATCCGTGCGTTCACAACCATTTTCCGTTCCGCGAATTCCATCGTCTGCAAAAGCCTCGTGCGGAGGTGGCGCGGCGGCAGCGACATGGGCAACTGCTTGAGGTCGGCGAGGGAAAGGGTCGCGTGCTCGGCTCCCACGGAACGTGCCCAGAGGGCTTCTCGGGCTTGAGGCCTGCGCAACCACCAGCGGATCCAGGTACCGATGCCCTCGACGATACCTGCCGAGGTGAGTCGAATGACGGCGACGGAGCGAGCAACGTTCCAGCCCTCGTGGTGTGGGCCAGCGACTGCCGTGTCACCAATTCTTCCCACCAGCACGACAAGGAGGTCTCCCGTCCGTAGCGACGTCCGTCGATTTCGTCGGTCCACGGCCTCGGAGATCCGCACAACGCCGTGGTCGTGCACGGCTCCCCCGGTGATGTCACCGGCACGGATCATGGGCACGCCGGTCGGATCTTCCATACCGGGGCGCACGACACCGTAGGACACCGACTCGACGCCCGGCAGTTGCGCCAGTTCCCGTTCAATCCATCCAGTCGCGTCGAGATCTCGGACTTCGTCTGTCCTTTTCACACCCCAGCCCTCTCCCAGGCCTCCGCTTCCGCCTCCAGTGCGTTTCGAAGCCACTGGTCGATCCGCTGGGTCTCTTCGAATCGCTCGTACACCACGTCCTTCGGGTGGCCTAGCCGTCCCTCGGGTACGGATTTTTCGCTACTCGCGGTAGACGACAGGACGTAAGCGCCCGGGTCGAGATCGTATCCATGCCGGGCGACCTCTTCTTGACTCGTCGAACGGCTCCAGCCCCTTTCCTCGGTCACGCTGTCGCCCTGCGCGTAAGAAAGGCCCCGCCAGTCCGCGAAGACGCGACAGATCCGGTCAATGTCCTCGTCCGCAAACCGGCGCCCCCCTTGGTCTGTGTGACTGGGCATTCGCCGCGCGTCCACGAAGAGGACCTCACCCACCCTGGAAGTCTCACCCCAGTGGGCGTTTGCGCTCTTGTCCTTGCTGAGCAGCCACAGCGTCGTGCCTGTGCGGGTGTGAGGGAAGAGACGCGCGGGAAGGGCCACCACCCCTGCCAGCAGGTCACGTTCCACCAGACGGCGACGAATGTGCAGCTCCGCTGTGTTGGGCCTTCTCGTCGCACTCTCCGGCAGCAAGATGATCGCGCGCCCCTGGGGGGAGAGCTGGTGGAGAGCATGCTGCACCCAGGCGAAGTTCGCGTTCCCTTTCGGAGGAAGCCCGAGGACCCATCGTGGATCCCGGCTCGCTTCCTCGTACCCCCAGTCCTTTGTATTGAGGGGCGGGTTGGCACAAACAACGTCGACGGACAGGTTGCCCGGCCCGGAACTCAGGCTGTCGACCGCCCTGTCACCCAGGTCGTTGCACAGCCCGTTGAGTGTCAGGTTCATCACCGCGGCGCGGCGGGCCTCGGGACGTACGTCTCTGCCGTGCAACACCAGCGCGCCGACCCCGCCGCCGTGACGTCGCGCCCACTGGTCTGCGGCGATCAGCAGCCTTCCACTCCCGCACACGGGGTCCAGAACACGTTCTCCTGGCCTGGGTGCGACGACGCCGGCCATGAGTCGAGCCAACGGGCGCGGCGTGTAGTAGTCCCCACCCGTCCCGTAACGGGACGAGTACCGGTCGAGGCAGGCGTCGAACAGGTGCACCGGCCTGTTCAGTTTGTCCACTTCCCGAACAAGGGCGGCGAGTGCGCGGTCACCCTCGCCGTAGAGCCTGCGAACGTAGGACATCCCCGTCGTCCCCATGTCGAGGTCGAAAGGCCGATCGAGTCCCAGACGTGTCCAAGTGCGACTCAATGCCGGTTCGGCGGGCCCCAAGCAGCGCGCGAGGCCGGCACCGTCCGGTGCGGGCCACAGCCGCAGGAAGATCACCTGAAGGGCCAGCTGGTAGGCGAGCTCCGGCGACGCTACAGCGCAGAGGGTGTCCAGCGCACGCCATACGCTGCGGAAGACGGGCGACCTTTCGAGCACTGGGGCCGTCATGACGGCTTCAACCAGGTGACGGCCGAGATACCCAGACCCATGGCGCCCGCGAACGCCACTCCGCCGTACTTGATCGCTCCCATCAGCTGCCCCCCGTCAGCGAACTGGATGATGCCGGCCAGCATGCCGACGATCACGGCTCCCTGGACGACCAACACGAAGAGCAGTGTCCTGTACTGCACGCTGAGGCTCCCTCGATCTCGCCTGCCCGCTACGGCTCCTGACAGATCGAAGGTATCCACGTAGGCCGCCACGTGTGGAGCAGCATGCAATTTTGCTATTTGCCACCACCCCGCTACCAGCGGGAGCCCCCCTCGCGTCCGTCGCCCCCCAGCCTCACGTCCGCCAGTCGCGCTCTCGGCCCCGTGGCGAAGCGGTCGCGCGGTGGCCTTGCGCGGTCGTGGACCCGACCCTCGAATCACGACCTGGTCGTCATGTCTCGCCGTTGCGGGACACATGTTCTAAAGACAGAAGCGCACCACACCGCACCACATGTCCGACCTCCTCGAGGCCCGCGTCCGCGGCAGGCCGCGAGCGGGAATGACTCGCTGAACCGGTCTCCAGCCCGTTGCGTACGATCGCCTGCCACTTACCGACTTCAACTTGCGCAAGTACGCGGTACTACTCCATGTGATACGGGGAGTTCGGGGACGATCAGTAGGCCGAGGGTGACATCGTGAGCAGCCCATCAGGAGATCGGGTGGCCCCGGTCGCCTGCCTATGGGTCGAACGCGTGAGGAACACGGGAAAACCCCGCCAGGAATTGCCTGGCGGGGTTTCCCCTCATCGATCTGTCGAGGTCACTGTTCGTGCAACGCGGCTCGCACGGAGGCGATCAGATCACCGGCCGACACCTCGACCCAGGCGGCCCCGGGCACCCCGGCGCGCATGACCTCGTAACGCTCGCCGTCCAGCTCATGCACCAGAACCTGACGGCTCGTTGTGTCCAACGGATCCACACGCAGGCGGACGGCGCCGTGCGTAACGATGGGGAACATATTCCGCAGTACCTCATCCGCATGGAGGCGACGCAGAAGGTTCCATTGACCCCGGTAGAAATCGGACGACAGGAGGTCGGACCACTGCAGAGAGGTAGGCTCTCCCGCTTCGAGCGCCCTGGCGAGTTCTTCGAGATCCATGAACTCGAATCTCTCCTCCAGCTCCTCGAACGGCATGCCTTCCCGCCAAGCGGCGACCGCCTCCACGAGCAAACCGAGATCGTCCGTCGCGCCGATCTCCCAGGTGAACCCGGGAATGTGGACACCCACCCGGAACAGGCGCTCGTCGGTCGCAGGATCGACCGACACGAAGCCTCTTGCCGTCTCGATCCTGACGACATCGGTGTCCCAGGGCGACAGCCCGATGTCGCATCCGCGCAGCGTCGCTGCCTCTTTCATGGCTGGTCCCAGGCCACCCGAAGCGGTCATGTCCGGGTAGAGGTCCTTCCGATGAGTCTCCATGTCCGCCTCCTCAGCAGTGGCAGTATCCGATGACCGAGCCTTTCACGGGCGGAAGCTCCCCCTTCAGTACCGATAGATCCGGCATATCTGTCGGGGGATCCAGCCGCATGGCTCCATCCGGACCCGACGGGGAGTAGAACTTGATCGAATCCCACGTGCGTTGACCATTGGCGAGAGCTCTCGCAATCATGGACATCTCGTAGTCCGTGGCAGCAGCTCCGGCCTCACCGCCCCTCAGGCCACGCTGCGCAGCCGCCATGAAGCCTCCGAGTTCGTTCAGCCCCGTCATGTTGATGTGCAGCTTCACGGTGGGGTCGGCGATGGCCATTTCCGCTATCCGGGCGAAGTCCCTCGGGGATGCGTTGGAGAAGGTGGTGAACTTGTTCTCGGGCCTCGCGGCCCACTCGTCGAGTTTCCCCTTGTTCTGCCACCCCAACGCTACCTTGCAGTTGTGCACAAGGAGCGGAGTGGAGCCCGCCAGCACGAAGAACGTGTGCAGGTCGTCGACCGTGAGGTCGTAGACCGTGCTCGGAGCCAGGCCCGCACGGTCGTGGAGGGCGGTCACCGCGCGGACGGAGCCGTCCGGGGTGCGTAGGGAGTCGCCGACGCGCAGGTCGGAGACCAGCGTCCAACCGCGGTTCACCACAAAGAATTTGTGGCCGGCGGTGCTGGCCAGCCTCCCTCCGCCGGCCACGGTGATGTCCACCAACCGCTCGGTGTCGTGCTTGAAGGTGTCGGTGACCTGCCGGGCACGCAACTGGCCGGAAGCCGGATCCGTGGCCATGACCAGGTCGCCCGTCCCCACCTGGCTGATGGGCCGGCGCGAGCCGTCCGCCATCAGTACCCGGGTGGTGCCGGGGAAGCTGTTCACCTTGCAGGCGGTGTAGAGCTCCTCGTGGGCGTTGATGATGCCGTTGAGCTTGGCGAGAGTCCCGGGGTCGAGGTCGAGGGCCTTGAGGGCATGGAACGCGTCCCGAACCCCGACGCCGGTCTTCATGGCGGCGTCCAGAGCCTGGATCCCCTCGAAGACCTTACCGAGCGCCTTGCCGGGGATGAAGTTGCTCGCGGCCCAGGCACAACCGCTGGCGCTGCCATGCCAGCAGTCGACGAAGTCCTGGACCAGAACTGCCTTGATGACCTTGTAGGTGAGGGTCTGCTGGATGAGTTCCAGCTTGGAGAAGTACCGGGTGACGTCCTTCTTCAGACCTGGGATGCGCTTGCTCTCGATGAGCAGGGTGTCCTGGGACGGGCAACCGCCGGCGGCGGCCGTTGTGTCGGGGTTGGTGCAGAGGAAGAAGTCGACCACCGCGCTGAAGGTGACAGTGAACGTGGTGGTGCAGCCTTCGAAACCGACCGTGATCACGCAGGGGTCGTGCTGCTTGGTGTCGGTGATTTCGATGCTGTCCTCGTCGACGACGTACCACGTGCCGCCGACCCCGGTGCCCGCGCCGATGGAGACCTGCTTGTTGGCGGCGTTGCGTGCCGCTTCCTCGGCTGCCTTCTGTGCCTCCTGCGCGTACCTCAGCGCGTCCTTCGCCGCTTGCTCCGCCTCGGTGGCGGCGGCGTCGGCGCGGTTGGCGGCGGCCCGCGCCTCCTTGGCGGACTGCTCGGCCGCAGCTGCGGCGTCACGGGCCGCCTGGGCGTCGAGCGCGGCCTGGTCGGCGGAGGAGCGGGCCTCCTTGGCGTAGCCCTCGGCACGTCCGGCCGCCTGGTCGGCGGCTGCCGCGTCCGCGGTGGCCTGGCGGCCGTACTCGGTCGCGCGGGCCAGCGACGCCGATGCCAGGGAGGCGGCCTTGGCGGCGTCTGCCGCGTAGCCCAGGGCCTCCTTGGAGTAGGTGCGTGCGTTGGCGGCGTGGGCGGCGGCGTTGGCCGCATACTGGTACGCGGCCTTCACATCGCCCTGCGCCTGCTCGGCGATGTTCTTGGCCGCGGCTGCTTCCGCCTGCGCGTTCTTGGCGTGGGCGTCGGCGACGGCCTTCTGCTGCTCGGCGATCGACTTCGAGGCCTGCCCGGTCAGCACGACCAGGCCGGCGGCCGAGTCGGTGGTGACGAAAGGAGAGCCGAGCTGGATCGCGTCGTTGGCGGGCTTGGCGACCTGGGCGGCGGAGTTGCCCGCGACGACCGCGGCCTGCGCGGTGACGTGGGCGAAGCCCGCGGCCTTCGCCGAGGCGGCCAGGGCCTTGGCCGCCTCCTTGCTCGCCTCGTCCGCGTGGGCCTTGGCGGTCTTGGCCAGCTTCTCCGCCTCGTCCGCCAGCTTGACAGCCATCCTGGCCTCCGCAGAGGCGTGCTCGGACGCCTTGATGGCGTCGGCGGCGGCGCTGGTCGCGGTCGCGACGGCCGCGTCGGCCCTCAGCTTGGCGGCCTGGGCGGCGTCGGCGTGGGAGCGGGCCCGCTTGGCTGCCGCCTCGGCGCGGGTGGCCGCGGCGTCCGCCTCGGCGGCCGCCTGGGTGGCGGCGTCGGC